>CAZVMY010000245.1:0-5262 GCA_964628955.1 uncultured Methylocystis sp. | reverse complement strand
TGTCCGGTGCGCGAGACGCAGCGTCCACCATGCTCGCACGAGACGAGCCGGCCCTCGCGGTCGACCGTGTGGCCGTTGCTGTTCATGGCCGGCTGGCGGAACACCGAGACGGAGCCGTCGGTGTCGTCGTAGCGCAGCATCCGGTCGTTCGGGATGTCCGACCAGACCAGGTAGCGGCCGGCCGCGAACCATGCCGGACCCTCTGCCCAGCGACACCCGGTCCAGAGCTTGTCCACCCCCGCGTTGCCGACGATAAGCCGGCGGAAACGAGGGTCGAGGATCGTGTAATCGCTGGCAGGCATCGGTCAAAGTCCACACGAGAGTGCGACGATGGAGGACGCCATGTCGGCAGCCAGCGCGCCGGCCGAGCGTTCCGCCCCGGCGGAGCCGCGTGCCGGAGCAACCCCGCGCGCCGCAAGGAACGCGTCGATTTCGGCCGCCCCGGCCATCCGATACGCGGCGGACGGCACGACGCCGGCGACCCTGAACCGTTGCGAGGGATCGGCCGCGATCAGGCCGGCGAGCCCGCCCGTGCGGTCGAAGACCGGCGCGCCGGCGGCGCCCGGCTGGAGCGCTGCGACGATCCGGACCGGAGCACCGGCCGCGATCTCGCCGGGTGATGCGACGATCCCTTTCGGCGCCGCGACGCCGTCGCTTTGCGCCAGCACGACGACCGTCGCGCCGGACGCTGCCGGCATGACCGGTCGCGGCTGCATGCCCTCGACCGCCAGCAGCGCCAGGCCCGATGCCTCGTCCGTCGCAGCGACCGTCGCGGCCGCGAGGCGTGGGCCGGCGCGGAGCTGCCTGCAATCCTTCACGGCCGCGGCGGCGGTGAGCACGCGGCCCGGCGCCACCACGAGGCCAGTGGCTGCGCGCTCACGCGGCTGGGCCGGAGCTGCAATCGGCGATGCCGGGGAAATGGGAGGGCGCGCAGCCGTCCCACCCAGCGCCGCCGGTGCGTTCTGCAGCGCGTTGGCGACCGCGAGAGGCGTGGCCGGGAACGGCTCGAAGCTGTTGGCGATCGCGATCACGAAGAGATCGACCGGCTTCTCCAGCGCCTTGTCGTAACCGATCGAAAAGCCGCGCAGCCCCGCCGGGCCGCTCGCCATGCGGCTGTAGAACCGGCCGGTCGGCGTCTCGCCGGCGACGACGTAGAAGTCGGGGCGCAGCAGCTTGTAGGTGACCTTGCGGCCCGGCACCGTGGCGGCGGTTGCGCGCTCGAAAAGCTGCGCCAGATCGCCCTCCCCGGTCGGCACCGCCCTGGTGTCGAGCGTCACGCGGCCGTCGCCGTTCTGCCAGCGCGAGCCGCCCGCCGGCGTGACGTCGCGTTTGGTGAAGAAGCGTTCCGGCACGCCGAGGCGGACGCCCGTGCGCGGATCATCGAGCAGGGTGAACCGTACGGCGTCGCGCGCGGTCCGGGCCGCGGCATCGAGCGCCGTGCGTTCGCGCGGGTCGAGGATGCCGTCGACGCCGAGGTCGCGGGCCTTCTCGAAGGCCTGGATGCCGCGAAACGTCAGAGGGCCGAAGCTGCCGCTGACCGTGCCGGTGAAGTCGCCGGTCCAGATCAGATCGGCCTGGATGGCGCGCCGGTCAGGCTCCGCCAGCGCCTCGAACGCCTGCTGCGCCGCCGTGAACCGCGGATCGGGCGCCGGCTGCGCCGCCGCCGCGCCCAGCATGAGAAGTGAGGCCAGCGCCGCGAAGCGAAGGCTGCTCGTCATGATCCGCCCCCTTGCTCTCACCCGTCAGTTCGGGGGCGTTGCAGGCGAGCCCCGGAATGACGGCGACAACAAAGCACGGCGGCGCGAAGAATTCGAGACGGCGTATGCCTCCTCCCGTCATTCCGGGGTGCCGCAGGCGAGCCCCGGAATGACGGGAGGAGGAACCTCGATCCCGTCCGCGAGCGATGCTAGCCTGCCGTCATCGCGGGGTCGCGCTGCCGAGTCAGCGTGGTGCCGTCGGTTCGGAGGAGACGGTCATGGTCGGGTTCTGGCGCGCGGCACTCGTTTCCACCCTGCTGGCGCTCTCCGTGCCGGCTCTCGCGCAGAAGGCCTACGTCCGCGACGATCTCGCGACCGAGGGGCAGCGGCTCGAGGAGCGGTTGAAGCGCGACGTCGCCAATCCGGGCGCCCGTCCCGTGGCGCCGCTGCTGCGCGACGGCGATCAGGCCATCAACCGGGGTGACGCCCGCAGGGCGCTCGGCCTCGCCAACACCGCCGTCGTGATCGAACCGCGCAACCCGGAAGGCTGGCGGCTGATGGCGCGGGCAGCCGCCGCGATCGATCCGAAGGACTATCGCGAGCGCTACGAGTTGCAGGAGCGCGCAATCGCCGCCGCCTATCTCGCCTACCAGCGCTCGGCGACGAAGGCCGACGAGGCGGCCTCCCTCGCCGTCCTCGGCAAAATCTTCGAGGGCCGCGAATTGTGGCGGCCGGCCCTCACTGTCTACCGGCTGAGCCTCGAGGCGCAGGACAACCCCGCGACGCGCCGCACCTACGAGGAGCTGCGCGACACGCGCGGCTTCCGCCTGACCGAAAACAAGGTGGATGCCGATTCGGCCAATCCGCGCGCCTGTTTCACATTCTCCGAGCCGCTGGCGAAGGGCCGCGTCGATTTCGCGCCCTACGTGCAGGTGACGGGCAGCCAGGCCGCCGGCAGCGACTTCGCCGTGACGGCGGAAGGCACGGACCTGTGCGTCGACGGGCTGCGCCACGGCGAGCGCTACGGCATCGTCGTCCGGCAGGGCGTGCCGTCGGCGATCGCCGGCGAGGCGCTGCGCCGCAACGCCAGCTACGACATCTATGTCCGCGACCGGAAGGCGTCGGTGCGCTTCACCGGCAAGAACTACGTGCTGCCGAAGACCGGCCAGCAGGGCGTGCCGGTCGTCAGCGTGAACACCGAGCGGCTCGCCATCGACGTCCTGCGGATCGGCGACCGCAACCTGATCAACTCGGTCAAGTCGGATGATTTCCTGACGCAGATCGGCAGCTACGGCGCCAAGCAGATCGCCGACGAGAGCGGCCAGAAGGTCTGGACCGGGACGATGGAGGTCAAGCCCGACCTCAACAAGGACGTGGTCACGGCCTTCCCGGTGATCGAGGCGGTCGGCAAGCTCGAGCCCGGGCTCTACGTCATGTTCGCGAAGCCCGCGACCAAGGGCGCCACACCCGCGCCGGACGACGATGCGGATGGCCTCGGCGGCGGCGCGACGCAATGGTTCGTCGTCTCGGATTTCGGCCTCACCGGCTTCACCGCCAAGGACGGGCTGCACGTGCTGGTGCGCTCGCTCGCCACCGCCGCGCCGATGCCGGGCGTCGAACTCCGGCTGATCGCGAAGAACAACGAGGTGCTGGCGACGGCCCGCACCGATGCCGGAGGCTACGGCCGGTTCGACGCCGGGCTCGCGCGCGGCCAGGGCGGGCTTGCGCCGGGCGTGGTCGTCGCCGAGGGCGGCGGCGATTACGGCTTCCTCGATTTCAAGCAGACGTCGTTCGACCTGACCGACCGCGGCGTGAAGGGCCGCATTGCGCCGACCGGGCTCGATGCCTTCCTCTACACCGAGCGCGGCGTCTACCGCTCCGGCGAGACGGTCTATCTCACCACGCTGCTCAGGGACGGCAAGGGCGCCGGCGTCACCGGCCTGCCGCTGACCATGATCGTCCGGCGACCGGACGGCGTCGAATACCGGCGGCAGGTGGTCGAGGATCAGGGCGGCGGCGGCCGGGCGCTGTCGATCCCGCTGATTTCGGGCGCGCAAACCGGCACGTGGCGCGTCGCCGCCTACAGCGATCCGAAGCGGGAGCCGATCGGCGACACGACGTTCCTCGTGGAGGATTACGTCCCGGAGCGCCTCGCCGTCGAGGTGAAGGCTAAGCGGCCGGCGCTCAAGTCCGGCGAGCCGGCCGAGATCGACGTCAACGCGAAATATCTCTACGGCGCGCCCGGCGCCGATCTCGAGGTTTCCGGCGAAGTGACGGTGCGCGTCGCGGCCAAAAGCGCCATCCCCGGCTTCGAGGGCTATTCGGTCGGGCTGTCGGACGAGACCGTCGAGCCGGTGAAGACCGATCTGGAGGAGAAGCAGACGACGGATGCTGCCGGCAACGCCACGGTCGCCGTCAGCCTGCAGGAGCCGGCGACCAACCTGCCGCTCGAGGCCGAAATCCTGCTCAACGTCGCCGAGAACGGCGGCCGCGCGGTCTCGCGCAGCGTGACGCTGCCGATCCTGCCGAAGGGCATGGCGGTCGGCGTCAGGCCGCTGTTCGCGGACGGCGCGCTCGGCGACGGCGATACCGCGCGCTTCGAGGTGATCATGGCGACCGGCGAGGGTCGGCGCCTCGCCCGGCCGGGCGTCAAGTGGACGCTGTCGCGGGTGCTGCGCAACTATCAATGGTTCTTCCAGGACGGCCGCTGGACCTATGAGGGCGTGAAGGTGACGCGCCGGATCGAGGACGGCGAGATCTTCGTCACCGAGGCGGCGCCGGCCACGGTCGCCGCCAAGGTCGGCTGGGGCTCGTGGCGGCTCGACGTCCGCGCCGACGGCGCCGAGGGCGCCGAAACCAGCATCGGCTTCACCGTCGGCTACGAGACCGACAAGACCGCCGACACGCCCGACACGCTGGAGGTGGCGCTCGACAAGCCGGCTTATGCCGCGGGCGAGACGATGAAGGTGCGCATCGCGCCGCGCTTCGCCGGCAAGGTGACGCTCGCGGTCGTCGGCGATGCCGTCTCCGCCATCCGCTCGGTCGACGTGCCGGCGGGCGGCACCACGATCGACCTGCCCGTCGGCAGGGACTGGGGTGCCAGCGCCTATCTCGTGGCGCTGGCCCATCGTCCGCTCGACACCGAGGCGCGACGCATGCCCGGCCGGGCGATCGGCCTCGCCTGGTTCACCGTCGACAAAGAGGCGCGCACGCTCGGCATGGACCTCGGCCCGCCGAACCTGATCCGGCCGCGCGGCACGCTCGACCTGCCGGTCAAGCTCGCCGGCCTCGCGCCCGGCGAGGATGCCTGGGTCACGGTCGCCGCGGTCGACATCGGCATCCTCAACCTCACGCGCTACGAGGCGCCCAACCCGACCGACTTCTTCTTCGGCCAGAAGCAGCTCGGCGCCGAGATCCGCGATCTCTACGGCCTGCTGATCGACGGCATGCAGGGCACCCGCGGCCAGATCCGCACCGGCGGCGACGCCGCCTCGACCAATGCCAATGCCGACAAGCCGACGCAGGAGCCGCTCGCGCGCTATTCCGGCGTCGTCAAGGTCGGGCC
>CAZVMY010000244.1:0-5264 GCA_964628955.1 uncultured Methylocystis sp. | reverse complement strand
GCGTGCGATCGCTCAGGACATGAAGCGGTTGTCTGCAAAGAAATTCTGGTACTTCGCGTCGACCGCGGATGCGGACATCGAAGGTAAGATATTCGTCGCCAGCTACGACCTAAAGGTCGTGGCTGAGGTTCCATTCTCAACTTGCGGCCATCAGAACGCGCTCGGTGAGGCTTTGGTCAAATTGGGATTGGACTCGTCGGCGCATTGCCTGCTGAGAGGCGACCGGGCGGAAATGTACCTTTGCCCAGCGGGGCTTAACGGCGGCTCGACCCGGCTCTATGTCCGTCCGTCAAGTGCAGTCCAGCTGGACGCGCCTGCGATTGACTTCCAGCTATGGGAATTCCATCGCACATTCACCCAAACCCCATCGGGCATCCTACTGCCGTGGAAGGGCAAGGCGGACGATCGCATCACGATCGAAAATGCGGAACTCCGGATAAGTCTGATGCTTGGGTTCTTCCTCAGAATCGCCGTCGGACAGGACAATGTCACCGTCGAGGATCAAACCCCTCACGGACGCGTCGACGTTAAGATTTCACGGCACGCGATGAAGGATGAGCTTGGGCCAACGGCATTGGAATGCAAAGTTCTGCGAACCCGGGCTTCCGCAGGAAAAACGGCTCGAAACGTCCCGGCAGACGAGATGATCAAGCACGCCAGCGACGGCGTCCAGCAGGCGATCGAGTACCGAAAGGACCTCAAGGGAAAGCTGGCCTACCTCTGCTGTTTCGATGCGCGCGACACCGACGAGGACCAGCCCGACATCGTCATGCTGGCGGCCGCGAACGATGTTACGCTTCGAAGGTATTATATGTACTCGTCGGCCTCAGCTCATCGAGCTGCAGAGGCTGCCGCGGCTGGAGCGGGACTCAAGCTGTCTGGCGCGGCCGGTTGACCACCGGGTTTGTCAGCGCCTGACCATGTGTACCAAAGTCTCGTCGAGGTCGTAGGTGCCGCCCTGCTGGGCACTTGATCTCATGGAGCGCATGGACGACAGGTTGGACAGGGTGAAACCGAGACGTTGGCCGAGTTCTACCAGGATGGTGCCGACGTCGATGGCGACGCCGGCGTACCGGCTGTCGCCCACCACCATCATTACCGAGCCGCCAGGCACGATGATGCGGTGCAGCTGGTTCAGGACGGCGACCAGGTCGTCAAAATATGCGCGGACCATATCTGGGATGTTGGTGTCCCACATCTCCGGGCGTCGTGCCTCAAGAGCCACCATGGTCGCGTCGAGCGTTGGCGAGGACGCTGTAGCTTCGAAGGAACGCTTGATCTGCACATGAGAGCGCAAGGTCGCCTCGCGCAGCAATCGGTTCTCCTCCGGGGTCTTCAGATAGCCGAGCATCCAGAGTTCGAGATTGTAGATGTCCGTATAGTCGAACGAGTTTGGATACGGCGGCGAGAAGAGGGAGAAGTCGGCCGGCTCAGCCTGCGTCAGGGCGACGCGGGCGTCGCCGCGGAGCAGCGTGTATTCGCTGCACGGCCGCTTGCCGAAACGGACTATGTCTTCGATAGCATTCAGGAACGCAGCCTCGAACATGCGATGAACCGACGTCGGCTGAACCGGCCTGTTCTGCCAGCCGGATCGGTATCGACGTCCCTTGCCGCTTATGACGACGTTGCTCAAGGTCACCAACGTGGAGCCGAGCAGCACACGCAGTAGTCGTGCATGAGCCTTGTTATCGAGCGTTTCGATCGCCTGCCGGTAAGCAAGAATGCGCTCGGCCACCGGAACGGAGTAAATCCAGCGATCGTTGACGCCCGGCGCCACCAGCGTCTTGGGGGCATCTCGCAATAGCTTGGCCGGATCGGCCTTGTTGGCCGCCGCGAGATCAATGACCTGCCGGAATGAGGCGAGCAAAGCCTCGGTGTCGTAGGTCTGAAGTTTCGACTCGATCAGGTCAGCAAGGAACGGATTGACCTCCACGGTTGTGGGTCGAATGCCGAGGAACTGCGCCGTCAGTGCGGTGGTCCCACTGCCCCCGAACGGGTCAACACAGGTTGATGGCGGGGCTTCAAGGCTCCTGATGGCGTCGACCACCGCTCGCGGAGCGAATGCTTCCTTGAACCGGTACCAGCGCTGGAAAGGCAGATCGTGGGTGTCTTGGTTCGTCGATGACGGCCCGAAAAACTCGTGGCGAGCAAACCAATTCCTGGCCAGCAGTTGCTGACCCGCGCCGAGCTTTCCCGTCAGCGCACCAATATGGGCTTCCAGCTCTTTGCGCAGCATGTCCACGGCTGGTCTCTACTTGCCGGCGGTAAAGGCATTGTCAGTTATGCGATTATGCGAGTAAATTTCATTCATGACAAGGCGCTCTCCAGTTGAAATCGGGCTTGAGCTGCGGCGGTGGCTCGCGGACCGTGGAATGACGGAACAACAGCTATGCGATGAGATAAATCGAAGGAAACTAGCGAAAGATCGGGTTAGCCAGTCCTGGATCAGCCGCATATGCAATGGCGGCTTCAAGCGCCCGAGTCGCCAAGTCTTGGTCGTCCTAGAATATGTGAATATTCCATTTTATGATGGGATCACTAAGAGCCTTACTGGTCGGCAAACGATCGAGCGGGCGATCGAAGATGTGTGGGACGGATCGGCCAAGAGTGCTCGGGCGATCGCGCAGCTGCTGCGTAGCGCAGGCGCCTTGGTGAGGCAGCCGACGCGTCAAGGCGGCAAGGCGGCCCGATGATATCCGTATGGCCCGTCGCCAGCCACACCCGAACCCCGCTCGGGACCGGGATCATCGCAGGGCCTCCAGCCCGCGCGCCAACGCCAGCACGGCCGCGATATCGATCGGACCTTCGACGACGATCCGCCGGCCGCACCGAAGTACGATCTCCGTCCTCGGCATCGATGTCGTAGCCTGGGGCGTCTGAGCGGGCTCGGCGGTCACAACCGCCGGAACAAAGCCGGGCGCTGCGTCGTCATTCCGGGCCAAGAACGCATGCCGCCAGATCAGCAGCAGCGACCGCGAGATGTTGTGCCGCCGAGCCGTCGCCGAGATCTGCCGCGGCCCGCTCAGGCTCTCCAGAACGATCCGTTCCTTCGCCGCCTCGCTCCAGCGGCGCCGACGCCCGGTCTCGACAATCTCAAGCCGCTCGAAAGCACTGTTCGTATGCCTGTCCATACGTCCTGTGCTCAACGATCTGCACCACTCCTCGCAAGGCGGCTCTCACCGGACGGATACGAACCAGCTCGGCTTAGTGCAAAGAGTCCAGCCTGCCGAAAAGCAGACGTCGCAAACTTCAGCTATGGGCCGATTGTGTTGAAAAACTCCGCCGCAATACTTCGAGCGAATTAGGTCGGCGCGGACGTGGAAATTTCATCTTTCTGCGGATGGCGTTGCCCCGTCGCAGAGGACGCTTCCCTCAAGCGCGAAGAACTGTTTTCTCCACCAACCGCCAGCACCGCTTGAGTTTTACCCCGGCCGGACTTCTTCAACGGTATCGGCCATAACGGCGCGTTCGCGACTTGGCCAGTTTCAACCTTCTCAGCGTCGCGCAAATTGGATTGCCAAAACGCAGGCGCTCCGTATGCCAGCTCGTGGGGCATCGGCCGACAGCCTACGCTGACGGTGCTTGCGCGGTCGCTCTGCGACGCGAGATCGAGTCTCAATCGGTCTCGCCCAACCCCGCGACCAGGGTCTGCGTGATGCTGTCGGTCGCCCGGTCATAGGCGACGTCGAATACGCCGTGGCGATCCGTGATCCGACGCCTCGGCGGACCCTTCGCGACAATACGAGGGTAGCCGGCGCCATGAGCGTCGCACTTGACGGCGAGCCAGCCGGATTGGCCGAGCGTCGACCGCATCCTCACGGCTTCTCCGCATTCGTCGCAAGAACATTCCGAGCGCAACTCTGCAAGCAGGATGGCGCGTTCGATCGCGGCCTCGGCTTCGGGACCAACTGGGGCCAAGAGATCGATGCGGAACTCGCCGTACTTTTCTTTGATGTCGATGATCGCAACATTGGTCGATGGCAAATCGCCGGCGAGCGTCTCGGCGATGCGATCGAACAATCTGGACACGATCTTGGCCCAGCCGTCGCCGATTGCCATATGCGGCGGGGTGCCGGCGATCCAGCTGGAGTGCTTGCGGTAAAGCTCGGTCTGCCAATCGGACGTGTTCGTTGGGCGCGACATAGTCGTCTCCACGAGGAAGGAATGGCCAGCGCGATGGCGCGGCAATCTGGAATGGGGGATGGACGGTGCGCCGCAGCGCGAGGTTCAGCTCGCTATCGGGACTGCCAGCGCCACCGCGGGTCGGCGCCTGCGGTAGGCTCTTGGCCTTTGGTGGTCCGGGGGCATCATCTGCATCAGCGTCAGAGCCTCACGGTCGCAGCCGAAGGCGTGGCGGGACAGCCTTGCTCGTCAACCTTACGACTGTTGCGGTTGGCCATCGTCGCAAGCTGCTCGCGATCCACGACCTGCTGTCTTAACAGGACGTCCGCGATCGCTTCGATCAGCGGCCATTCCTGAGCGACGAGCGTCTCGGCCCGCTGCATGAGGATCTGGAGCCTGGCGTCGATGGTCTCGGCCAGAGCCGGGTCGCGCGCGACCAGCGACAGGGCGGCCTCGGGGCTCGACCGCACGACCAGGCCGCCATGCAGGCCAAAGCTCGATTGCGCTGCGGCGAGCAACCTCGTCGCTTCGCTGAGATCGCTGGTCGCGCCGGTGTCGGGAAGGGCACCGCCATTGCGGTTGGCGGCGCGACCAGCGAGCAAGACGATGACGCGCCGTTCGATGTCGGCGAGCGTCGCGACCTGGGGAATCACGAGGTCGGTCGCGCCGCCGGCCCGGCCATGGCCGCGGATCGAGACTTGGGCGACCTCGCAGCCGATGGCGAGCGCGACCGCGGCATGGCCGGCCTCGTGGATCGCGACATGGTGCCGCTCGGCCTCGCTGCGTCCGTCCGCTGGCAGGATCGCGCGGCGCAGGTCGCCAACGTCGAGCGGGCGACCGGTGCTTCGCGCGAGCCGGCGTGCCGCCTTGACGATCGCCGTGACATCGGCGCCGGTCGCACCCGGCATCAGACGCGCGAGCGGGGCAAGATCGACGCCGGCGAGGTCGCCCTTGAGGTGCGCGCGCAGGATCGCGGCGAGCCCCTCGGAGTCGGGCGGCGGGATGTGAAGCTTGCGGTCGAAACGGCCAGGGCGCTTCAGGGCCTCGTCGAGATGACCGAGATGGTTGGTCGCTGCCAACAGCACGACGCCGCGTCTAGCGGCGCGGCAGCCGTCGATGCGGGTGTGGAGAGTCGAAATGAC
>CAZVMY010000243.1:0-5274 GCA_964628955.1 uncultured Methylocystis sp. | reverse complement strand
GTCCTCGAAGCTCTCGTGCGCCATGACGTGGCACCAGTGACAGGCAGCGTAACCAATCGACAGGAGAATGGGTTTGCCGCTCTCCCGCGCAACTGCGAGGGCTTCGGGCCCCCACGGCCACCAAGCCACCGGATTGTCGCGATGCTGCAGCAGATAGGGGCTGGTCTCACCCTCGAGGCGGTTGGGCATCTGGGCAGCTCCGGGATCGGACGGACGTTTGGCTTGTTTTCATGATCGTGTGCCGATCTTTGCGGTGCAACCGGTGAGTGGTCGAGGTCGGGATACGATATTTGCGCTTTCGACGGGCGTGGGACGCGCGGCGGTGGCCATCGTCCGCGTCAGCGGCCCCCAGACTCGATTCGTGATCGAAACGATGTTGGGTCGCCCGCTGGAGGCGCGACGCGCGACGGTGCGTGCCGTTCGATCGCTGGACGGAGAGGTCGTGGATCAGGCGCTGACGCTCTGGTTCCCGTCTCCGCAGAGCGTAACCGGCGAGGATGTCCTGGAGTTGCATCTGCACGGCAGTCGGGCCGTGGTGGCGCGTGTGCTGGCCGAACTCGGCGGCTTGAAGGGCTGCCGGCCCGCGGAGCGGGGCGAGTTCACGCGGCGAGGGTTCGAGAACGGGCGGATCGATCTGACCCAGGTCGAGGCCCTGGCCGATTTGATCGACGCGGAGACCGACCTCCAGCGCCGGCGGGCGCTGGAGGGATTGGCTGGTGCGGTGTCTCGCGTTGCTGGGGATTGGCGGGACAGGCTGGTGGGTCTGCTCGCGCGCATCGATGCCAGCATCGAGTTCGAGGACGAGGAGGATGTCGCGCGGCTGGACGCCAACGCTGTTCTGGCGGAGGCCGGTCAGCTTGCCGGCGAGATGGAGCAGGTCGTCGCGCGGAGCGGCAGCGCCGAGATTCTGCGCGAGGGCTTTACCGTCGCGCTCGCGGCCGCCCCGAACGCCGGCAAGTCGTCGCTGCTGAACGCCATTGCCGGACGTGACGTCGCGATCGTGACGGACCTGCCGGGGACCACGCGCGACGTGCTCGAGGTCATGCTGGATCTGGCCGGCTATCCGGTGCTGCTGGTCGACACGGCTGGATTGCGCAGCGCCACCGATCTGGCCGAGTTGGAGGGCGTGAAGCGGGCGCGACGGGCGCACCGCGACGCGGATCTGGTGGTCTGGCTCAATCCGGTCGATCAGCCGTTCCCGGCGCCCGACCCGACGATGCTGGAGGTCCGCAGCAAGGTCGACCTCGGGCAGGCGGGCTCGTCAGACGGCTTCGCTGTCTCCGCCGTGACGGGCGCGGGGATAGATCTGCTGGTTGAGGAGCTGAGGCGACGCGCGGCGGAGGCCCTCGGAGTTGGAACCGATGGCGTACTCATGTTACGGGAACGGCAGCGGCAGGCGATCCTGGCAGCCTCGGCTGCGCTGTGGCAGGCCGGTCAGGAGCATGAGCGGTTGGAGTTGGCGAGCGTTGGCGTTCGCGAAGCGGCGGATCGGCTGGCGGGTTTGATCGGCCTGATCGACGTCGAAACGGTGCTCGATGACGTGTTCGCCCGGTTCTGCATCGGCAAGTAGCAGCCGTGTTTCACGTGAAACAGTGATCGATTCGGATATGGAACGAGACTTGACCCACGGAACGGCCTTCGATGTCGTCGTGGTCGGCGGCGGCCACGCCGGTTGCGAAGCAGCGGCGGCCGCGGCCCGCTGCGGTGCGCGGACTGCGCTCGTCACCTTGTCGGCGGAAACCGTGGGCGTGATGTCCTGCAACCCCGCGATCGGCGGGCTGGGCAAAGGTCATCTCGTCCGGGAGATCGATGCGCTCGATGGCCTGATGGGCCGCGCCGCCGATCTGGCAGGCATTCACTTCCGCGTCCTCAACCGGCGCAAGGGTCCGGCCGTCCGGGGCCCGCGGGTACAGGCCGACCGACGGCAGTACAGGATGGCGATCCGCAGGCTGCTGGCTGCGACCGGAGGGTTGTCGATCGTCGAGGGCGAGGTGGCCTCGGTGGACGTCGTGGACGGGGTCGCGGTCGGGGTAACGCTGGCGGATGGCAGGACGCTTGCGGCAGGTTCGGTGGTGATCACGAGCGGCACGTTCCTCCGCGGAATGATTCATATCGGCGACCGGCGCTTCCCGGCGGGGCGGATGGGCGAGGCGCCGTCCGTGAGGCTCGGCGATCAACTTGCGTTCCTCGGGTTCGCCATGGGCCGGTTGAAGACGGGGACGCCGCCGCGCCTCGACGGTCGGACGATCGACTGGAGCGAGCTGCAGGCGCAGCCTGGCGACCAGCCGCCGGAGACGTTTTCCCGGCTGACGACGGGTGTGTCGCTGCGGCAGGTTCACTGTCACATCACGAGAACGACGCCGGCAGGCCACGCGCTGATATTGGCGAACCTGCATAGGGCGCCGATGTTCTCCGGAGCGATCGAGGGGCGCGGCCCTCGCTATTGCCCGTCGATCGAGGACAAGGTTCACCGGTTTGCCGATCGCGAAGGGCATCAGGTGTTTCTCGAGCCGGAAGGCCTCGACGACGATACCGTCTATCCGAACGGCATCTCGACGTCGTTGCCCGAAGACGTTCAGGCCGCCTTCATTGCAACGATCCCGGGGCTGGAACGGGCGGTGATCCGGCGGCCCGGCTACGCGATCGAGTACGATTTCGTCGACCCGCGGGAGCTGGAGCCGACGCTGGAGACGAAGCGGCTTCGCCGCCTGTTCCTCGCCGGACAGATCAACGGGACGACCGGATACGAGGAGGCGGCCGCACAGGGGCTTGCGGCAGGCCTGAATGCCGCCAGGCTCGCAGGAGGAGGCACGGGGCAGACGTTCTCGAGAACCGAATCGTATCTCGGTGTCTTGATCGACGATCTCGTGACCCGGGGCGTGACGGAGCCTTATCGGATGTTCACGTCGCGGGCGGAGTTTCGGCTGTCGTTGCGGGTGGACAACGCGGACGCACGTCTCACCGGGCTGGGCATCGATCTTGGGTGTGTCGGGCGCGAGCGTGTGGCTGCGTTCCGGTCGGACGAGGCCGAGCGCGCCGGCATCGAGAGCCTGCTCGGGACGCTTTCACTGACGTCCGGCGAGGCCCTGCGGTACGGCCTTCGCCTCAATGCTGACGGGCAGCGACGCAGCGCTTTCGAGATCCTCTCGTACCCCCACGTCTCGTTCGAGACCTTGATGGCCATCTGGCCGGAACTGCACACAGTGTCTGGGCGTGCACAGAGCTGGATCGAGTCGGAGGCGAAATACGCCGTCTATCTCGATCGACAAGCGGCTGACATGGATCGAGTTCGCCGCGACGAGGGCGTCGATCTCTCGGTCTTTGAGGTCTTCGATGGGATCGCCGGCCTGTCCAACGAGCTGCGGACGAAGCTCAATTCGATTCGGCCCCGAACCGTTCTACAAGCCGGGCGGATCGAGGGAATGACGCCGGCCGCGCTCACGCTATTGGCTGCGCATGCCCGCCGCAGGGCGTTCGAGGCGGTGGAGTGACTGACGCGATTCGCGAAGACAGGGCTCGCACGCTCGATCAGTTGTCTGTTTCACGTGAAACACTGGCGAGGCTCGATACTCTGGCAGAGACGCTGCTCAAGTGGCAGCAGCGTACCAACCTGGTCGCCAGTCAGGCCGTCTCGACGATGTGGTCCCGCCACATCGCCGACTCACTCCAGCTCGGGTCGCTGGTCCCCGATGCCCGATCCTGGCTCGATTTCGGCAGCGGTGGCGGCTTTCCCGGCCTCGTGGTGGCTGCAGACCGGGCGAACATGCCGGGATTCCACATGACGCTGGTCGAGAGTAACGGCCGGAAATGCGCGTTCCTGCGCGATGCGGCACGGCAGATGAGCCTCAACGTGACGGTCCTCGATCGTCGCGTCGAGACAATCGACCCACCGCCGCGCCTCGACATCGTATCGGCCCGGGCCGTCGCGGCTTTGCCGGTGCTGATCGATCTTGCCCAAGGTCTGTTGAAAACCGGTGTGGCCGGGCTTTTTCCCAAGGGACAAGATGTTGAGAGGGAATTGACGGAAGCCACCAAATCTTGGAGTTTCAGGCACAGGTTGGTTAAGAGCGTGACCGATCCGACCGGCTGGATCGTCGTCGTGAGCGACGTCCATAAACGTTGACCGGCAAGGCGGGTTCGCAATCTGCGAGATGCGCAGTCAATTGGAACGCAGCCGTTCTGTTCTTTGGGGGGAGATCGATGACAGTGACGGACCGGCCTCGGACACTGGTCATCGCCAACCAGAAGGGCGGTGTCGGCAAGACCACGACGGCCATCAATCTGGGCACCGCGTTGGCTGCGATCGGCGAGCGCGTGCTGATCGTCGATCTCGATCCGCAGGGCAATGCCTCGACTGGCCTCGGGATCGCGCAGAAGGACCGGCATCTGTCGAGCTTCGACGTGCTCGTGGGCGACGCGACCATCGTCGAAGCGCTGCAGGAAACGGTGATCCCGCGTCTCGCGATCGTGCCATCCACCCTCGACCTGCTCGGCGCCGAGCTTCAACTCTCGTCCGAGCGCGACCGAAGCTTCCGGCTGCGCGACGCAGTGGCGAAGATGGCCGTGCCCGATGGAGCTGAACCGTTCAGCTATGTCCTGATCGACTGCCCGCCCTCGCTCAACCTGCTGACGATCAACGCGATGGCCGCTGCCGACGCGGTGGTGGTTCCGCTGCAATGCGAGTTCTTCGCGCTGGAGGGCTTGAGCCAGCTGCTGAAGACGGTGGAGCAGGTGCGGGTCTCGCTCAACCCGCGCCTCGCCATTCACGGGGTCGTGCTCACGATGTTCGATCCGAGGAACAATCTGGCCGGGCAGGTCATCGCGGACGTCCGACGTTTCATGGGGGAGAAGGTCTATCAGACCGTCATCCCGCGCAATGTGCGGGTTTCGGAGGCGCCGTCCTATGGCAAGCCCGTCCTGCTGTACGATCTCAAATGTGCCGGCAGCCAGGCCTATCTCAAGCTGGCATCCGAGGTGATCCAGCGCGAGCGCGTTCTGCGGGCGGCTTGAGGAGTGAGCATGGTCGATGACGGATATCGTCCCTCGCGCCTCGGACGAGGTCTGGCGGCGCTGATCGGCGACGTGGGGGAACCCGCCACCGCCGACAGAGCGCGCGGGCAGCGCGCCTTGCCGATCGAGTTCATCCGCGGCAATCCGCTCAATCCACGCAAGACGTTCTTGGAAGAGGACCTCGACGAGCTCGCTGCGTCGATCCGTGAGAAGGGCATCATACAGCCGATCGTCGTCCGGCCGGTCGCCGGCGAGGCCGATACC
>CAZVMY010000242.1:0-5288 GCA_964628955.1 uncultured Methylocystis sp. | reverse complement strand
GGGCATTGTTGGCGGGAAGGCCGCGGGCGAAGCGCAGGGTGTTCTCGAACAGGATATCGCGGGCCCGGTCGATGCCGACGAGCAGAGGCAGGTCGATGCGGTTGACCACCGGAACCGGCTGAAGCCGCGCCGGGGAGGTGTGCCACACGAAGGCGTCGGCGGCGTCCAGATCGGGCAACGCGAGCGGAGCCGGGGCCTGCCGTTCCAGCGCGGCGGCGATGCGGCCGAGCACGTCGATCAGCGCCGTCGTGCCGGCGTTGCTTTCCCCCGGGTCGCCGCTATAGTCCGCGCGATTTTCGGCCGGCGCACCATCTTCGTTCTGCGGCCCGGCTTTCGGCCATCTGGAGACGGTCTTGTTCATAACCTCTGCGTTCGCCCAGGCGGCGGGAGCCCCGGCCGGCGACGGCTTCGCCGGTCAGCTCGTCCAGCTTCTGCCGTTCGTCCTCATCTTCGTCATCATGTACTTCCTGCTGATCCGGCCGCAACAGCGGCGCGCGAAGCAGCACCTCGAAATGGTGAAGAACATGCGCCGTGGCGATACGGTCGTCATGAACAGCGGCATGATCGGCAAGATCACCAAGGTCGTCGACGATGCCGAGGTCGAGGTCGAGATCGCGGACAGCGTGCGCGTACGCGTCGTCCGTGCAATGGTCGCCGACGTCCGGAGCAAGTCCGAGCCGGTGCAGAGCTGAGGGGTCGGGGCTGGCGTGTACGCCGCCCGGCCGTGCTATAAGCGACAACTGGCCCGCGCGACGCGCCGGCCCACCGGATAACCATCGATGCTGCGTTACTCGACCGCCAAGGTCGTCGCCGTTCTCGCTCTGACACTGGCAGGCTTCCTGTTCGCCGCGCCGAACGTGATGCCGCAGGAGATGCGGCGCGCGATCGAGGCCTCCATCCCGTCATGGATCCCGGCATGGCTCGTGCCGCACAAGGCCGTCGTGCTCGGCCTCGACCTGCAGGGCGGATCGCACGTCCTGCTCGAGGTCGACGTCCCCGACCTGCTCAGGACGCAGATCAACATCCTGCGGGACGACGTCCGGCGCGCGCTGCGCGAAAGCGGCGCGCGCGCCCAGGGCGGCATCGCGCTGATCACGCGCGGCGTGCAGGTCCGTGTGCCCGATGCAGCAGATCGCGACAAGCTGTTGCCGAAACTCCGGGAATTGTCCCAGCCTCTGGAGAACGCCATTCTCGGCCAGACGGGGACGCGCAGCACCGACGTGACGGTGGCCGACGGCGGGCTCGTCCAGGTCACGCTCACCGAGCCCGGCGTCCGGGACCGGGTGACGCGGGCCATCGGTCAGGCGATCGAGGTGCTCCGGCGGCGCGTCGATGCCGTCGGGACGACCGAACCCAGCATCCAGCGGCAGGGGCCCGACCGCATTCTCGTCCAGGTTCCCGGCCTTCAGGATCCGCAGCGCCTGAAGGACCTGCTCGGCAAGACCGCGAAGCTCCAGTTCAGGCTCGTTTCGGATGCCACCGCAGCTTCCGCCGACGTCGAACTGCTGCCGTCGCGCGACAGCGGCGGCCAGCCGATCGCGGTCGAGCGCCGCGTCATGGTGGAAGGCGAGGACCTCGTCGATGCGCAGCCGGGTTTCGACCAGCGCACCAGCGAGCCGGTCGTCAATTTCCGCTTCAACGTGCGCGGCGCGCAGCGATTCGGTGCGGTGACCTCGGAGAACGTCGGGCGTCCGTTCGCCATCGTGCTCGATAACGAGGTGGTCTCCGCGCCACGCATCAATCAGCCGATCACCGGCGGCGCCGGGCAGATTTCCGGACGCTTCACGGTGCAGCAGGCGAACGACCTGTCGGTTCTGCTTCGTGCCGGCGCCCTGCCGGCCAAGCTGACGGTCGTGGAGGAGCGCACTGTCGGACCGGGACTGGGGCGCGACTCGATCGAAGCGGGCAAGATCGCGACCTATGTCGCCACCGTGTTCGTCGTGCTGTTCATGTTCGCGACCTACGGCGTGTTCGGGCTGTTCGCCAACATCGCGCTTCTCGTCCACGTGGTCTTCATCTTCGCGCTGATGTCGCTGATCGGAGCGACGCTGACGCTGCCGGGCATAGCGGGGATCGTGCTGACCATTGGTACCGCGGTCGATTCCAACGTGCTCATCTACGAGCGCATCCGCGAGGAGTTCCGGCAGGGCCGGTCGATGATCTCCGCGATCGATGCAGGCTTCAACCGCGCCTTCGCCACGATCTTCGACTCCAATTCGACCATGGCGATCGCGGCGATCGTGCTGTTCCTGCTGGGCTCCGGGCCGGTGCGCGGCTTCGCGGTCGTCTTCATCCTCGGCGTGGTCACCACCGTCATCACCGCGGTGACCATGACGCGGATGATGATCGCGTTGTGGTACAGCCGCACGCGGCCCAAGGCACTGCCGTTCTGAGAGGCCGGGCATGAAACTGCTGCGCATCATTCCCGACGGCACCCGCTTCCGGTTCATCCGCTTCAGGCGCTACAGCTTTCCGCTTTCGGCCGGCCTGTCCGTGCTGACGGTCGCCCTGTTCATGACCTTCGGTCTCCATTTCGGCATCGACTTCACCGGCGGCACGCTGATCGAACTGCAGGCGAAATCCGGCCAGGCCGACATCGCCAAGGTTCGCCAGATCGCGCAGACCTTCGAGGTTGGCGAGGTGGAGGTGCAGGAGTTCGGCAGCGGCGCCGACGTGTCGCTGCAACCGGGCGGCGACGCGGCGCAGGGTGCCGTCGTGACCAAGGCCCGCGCGGCGTTCGGGGCCGAGTACGAGTTCCGCCGGGTCGAGACCGTCGGTCCGCGCGTGTCCGGGGAACTGGTGCAATCGGGCACCCTGGGCGTCGTCCTCGCGATCGTCGCGGTGCTGACCTATCTGTGGTTCCGGTTCGAGCTGCCGTTCGCCATCGGCGCGATCATCGGCACGATGCACGACATCGTCTTGACCGTCGGATTCTTCGTCATCACGCGGATCGAGTTCAACATGACCTCGATCGCGGCAATCCTGACCATCGTGGGCTATTCGCTCAACGAAACCGTCGTCGTGTTCGACCGGACCCGTGAGCTGCTGCGCCGCTACAAGTCCATGCCGGTCGAGGAACTCCTGGACCTCTCCGTCAACTCGACGCTGTCGCGCACCGTGATGACGGCGACGACCACGGTCCTGTCGCTGGTGGCGCTGGCGGTTTTTGGCGGCCAGGCGATCCAGGGCTTCGCGGTGGTGATGCTGTTCGGCGTGATCATCTGCACCTATTCGGCGATCTTCGTCTCCTCGCCGACGCTCGCCTATCTCGGCGTTCAGGTCGGCGGGAAGGGGTTCGTCGAGAGTGAGGATCCCGCGTCGGCAAAGCCCGCCGGCAAATCGGGCGACAAGTCGGGCGACAAGACGCCCGCTCCGGCGGCGGCACGCGTCAATCCATGACCGGCGCCTCGGGCGACGACTCCCGGTTCCTGCCGGGGCGTCACCCGATCGACGCTTATGGCGCCGGCGGCTTCCGGTTCGGAGGCATGAGCCACCGCGGCTCGATCCTCGCCCTGCCATCCGGCATCCGCTCGTGGGCGATCGCCACGCCGGCTGACCTGACTGCGGACGCCTTCGCGCCCGTTCTGGCCGAGGCCGACACGATCGATCTCCTGTTCGTCGGCATGGGTGTCGATGTCGCCGCCCTGCCGCGCCCGATCCGCGACCTGCTCGGCCAGGCCGGTATCGGCGTCGAAGTGGCCTCGACCTCGACCGCCGCGCGGACCTTCAACGTTCTCGTCGCCGAGGACCGACGCGTCGCCGCGGCACTCATCGCGGTCGGTTGACCACGTTGATGGCGACCGAAGCCGCCCAGGCCCATTGCGAGACGCTGGTTCGCGCCGGCGATCCTGACCGGGCGATAGCGATCCTGTTCGCGCCGGCCGATCGTCGTTCGCATCTCTTCGCGCTGGCGGCCTTCGGGCTCGAGGTGGCGCGGATCGCCGAACTGGTCAGCGAGCCGATGCCGGGCGAAATCCGGCTGCAATGGTGGCACGACGCGCTTCTCGGAGCCGGGCATGGCGACGTGGCGGCCAATCCCGTCGCCGGCGCCCTGCTCGCTGCGATCGACGCCAACCGCCTGCCGCGGCAGGCCTTCGTCGACCTGATCGACGCCCGGCGGCGCGACCTCTATGCCGATCCGTTCGCGGACTGGAGCGAGCTCGAGGGCCATGCCGGCGATACGTGGTCGGCGCTCGTGCGCCTCGCGACGATCGTCCTTGCGGAAGGTCGCGACCCCTTCGGTGCGGCCGCCGCCGGCCACGCCGGTGTCGCGCTTGGCATCACCGCGATGTTGCGGGCGTTTCCCTGGCGGGTCCGCAAGGGGCGGAGCGACATCCCCGCCGCGCTGGCCGCGACCTGCGGCGTGGCGACTATCGATCTGTTTCGCGGCATCGGCAGTCCCGGCCTCGACGCGGCGCTGGCCGAGATGCGGGCGCGGGCGCGGGATCACCTGGTCGCGGCTCGCCGGCTCATGCCGGAACTCGACCCCGTGACCGTCCCGGCATTCCTGCCGCTGGCCACCGTCGAACCCGCCCTCCGCCAGATGGAGCGGCGCGGCTACGATCCATTCCGCACAGTCGTCGACGTGCCGCAGTGGCACCGCATCTGGGCGATGTGGCGCATGGCGCGCCGCTCCCCCGTCATTCCGGGACGGCGCAGCCGGGCCCGGAACCCATGAACACAGAGGTTCAGAACGCGTGACCTACTCCGCCGCCTCTCGCCGCTCGTTCCCGGCAAGCCACGCCATAAGGTCGGCCTTGGCCCGCGCCGTCAGCATGCGCTTCCTCGCCAGAGCCTTCTCGGCGCCGCGCAGGCGCTTGCCGTCGGTGGCGCGTGGTGCCGCCTCGATCGGCGGGAACAGTCCGAAGTTCACGTTCATCGGCTGGTAGGAGCGCGGGCCGGCGTCGATCGTGACCAGATGGCCGCCGGTGATATGGTTGAGCAGCGCGCCGATCGCGGTGGTGGCCGGCGGCGCCTCAGGCGCCCGGCCGAGCCGCTCGGCGGCCGCGAAGCGCCCGGCCATGAGGCCGACGGCGGCGCTCTCCACATAACCCTCACAGCCCGTGATCTGACCGGCGAAACGCAGCCGCCGCTGGCCCTTCAGCCGGAGCAGGCCATCGAGCAGCGCCGGGCTGTTCAGGTAGGTGTTGCGGTGGATGCCGCCGAGGCGGGCGAATTCGGCAGTCTCCAGCCCCGGAATCAGGCGGAAGATACGCGCCTGCTCGCCATGTTTCAGCTTGGTCTGGAAGCCGACCATGTTAAACAGGGTGCCGAGCGCATTGTCCTGA
>CAZVMY010000241.1:0-5331 GCA_964628955.1 uncultured Methylocystis sp. | reverse complement strand
GATCACCACCGACGCGCCCTCGGCGACCAGCCGCCGGGCCGCCGCCTTGCCGATTCCCGTTCCGCCGCCGGTGACGATCGCCACCTTGTCCGCAAACCGCATGTCGCTCTCCCGCTCGTTATCTATCTATCGGTTGATAGATTGCTCGGGATGACTAAGGCTGCGCGTTGCCGCCGTCAACCGCTATCTATCGGTCGATAGCCCGTCTGCGGTAAGGTGTACGGACGGCGTCATGCGGGGTTCACGACGCTGCCGGAGGCTCATGGACGCGCGCACCGCCATTCTCGACGCCGCCGAACGGCGCATCCGCAGCGCCGGCTTCCACGGCTTCAGCTTTCGCGAGATTGCCGCGGACGTCGGCATCAAAAGCGCCAGCGTGCACTACCATTTCCCGACCAAGGCCGACCTCGGCGCCGCCGCGGCCGAGCGCTACCGGCTGCGCTTCGTCGAGAGCCTCGGCGATCCGGCGGACGCGCGTCCGGCCGCCGAGAAACTGGCGCTGATCCGGCAGCGCTTTCGCGATGCGCTGGCGATCGACGACAGGATGTGCCTCTGCGGCGCGCTCGGCGCCGAGATCGGCAGCCTGCCCGATCCGGTCGCCGGGGGAGCCCGGGACTTCTTCGTCGCCTGCCGGGACTGGCTGGCGGTGGTGCTGGCGAAGCGCGGCGAACCCGACGCGTCCGGCCGCGCGCTCCGCCTGCTGGCGCTGCTGGAAGGGGCGATGCTGGTAGCGCGGGCGCTCGGTGACATAGGGGCGTTCGATGGGGCGACGGGGAAGATCGAGGACAATTGATATCATGTCACCGTAACCACCCGAGGACAATTGATATCATGTCACCGTAACCACATGGGGCGACGGGGAAGATCGAGGACAATTGATATCATGTCACCGTAACCACAATTGATATCATGTCACCGTAACCCGTAACGCGCGAAGCGAATTACCCAGTAATATCAGTCCTCTTTTCGGCACCTTTGCGTCGAAATGGCACTCTCGCTCGCAGAACGCTGGCATCCCGCCACAATCCTGATAAGTTACATGTAACCTGATTGGGAACCGCGCCATGATTGCCGTAGCAAGCCCGAAGACATCCCGCGTGAAGGTGCAGGAGCATCGCGCGCGCCTGCGTGCGCAGGGGCTGCGCCCGATCCAGATCTGGGTGCCCGACGTGCGGTCACCGGCCTTCCGTGCGGCGGCGCATCGCCAGTCACTGGCCGTCGCCGCCAGCACGCGCGCACGCGACGATCAGGCCTTCATCGACGCCGTGTCGGACTGGGCCGACGATTGAGGCAGGCGTGTGAAGCGGGGCGAGATCTGGACCATCTCGGGCGGCAAGGACTACGCGGGCAAGCCGCGTCCCGTCGTCATCGTGCAGGACGATCGTTTCGACGCGACGGAGTCCATCACCATTTGCGCCTTCACCACCGACCCGACCGACGCGCCGCTGTTCCGGTTTGCCGTCGAGCCGACCGAGCGCAACGGGCTTCGTTCCCCATCCCGGCTGATGGTGGACAAGATCACCACGGTCCCCAAGTCCAAGATGGGCGAGCAGATCGGGCGACTGGATGATGAGCATGTCATCCGGCTCAATCAGGCGGTGATGGTGTTCCTCGGCCTCGCCATGTCGCCGAAGACCGGCCGCAAGGAGGGGTGACGGTGGGTGCCCGGAGATCATGGACTTGCAGAACTACCGCGACGCCAGGCCCGTCGTACGAATTGCCGCTCGACCGCCGCCCTCCCCGCGCGCAGCGCCTGCCGACGCTGCTGGACGGAGCGATGGTTCCGGCCCTTGCGCTCGGTGACGTCGGCGCGTTCGATGGGGCGACCGGGGGGGGGGATCGAGGACAATTGATATCATGTCACCGTAACCCCGTAACCGCACCGTAACCGCAATTGATATCATGTCACCGTAACCGGTATTACAGGGAGTAGCGATAAGCCGGAGCTAGCCGAAGCCGGGCACGTGCCCCGCCAGGCTGCGATCCCAGGGGGGTGGGTCAGGGAGCGCGAGCGCCAGCGCATCGAGCATCACTCGGACCTTGCGCGACAGTTGGCGGTTCGATGGAAACACCGCGTGGATGGCCGACGGCGCGAAGGCGTGGCTCGGCAGAACGCGGACCAGCCGACCCGCAAGCAAATGGCCAGCCACCGAGAAGGTGGCACCCAAGGTGATGCCAAGCCCGGCGACTGCCGCATCCGTCGCCACCTCGCCATTGTTGGCGACGATGCGGGAAGCGAGTGTCACCCGCGCCGGGCCCTCGGGCCCGACCAGCGCCCATTCCTCTGGGCGTGCCATCGCCGAGAACAGGATTCCATCGTGACCTGACAACTCAGCGGGCACGACCGGGCTGCCCCGGCGCGCCAGGTAGTCGGGACTCGCGACCAGGATGCGGCGATTGGCGCACAACCGGCGCGCCACCAGGCGTGAATCCGCGAGCGCTCCGATGCGGATGGCGAGGTCGATGTTCTCCTCGACCAGATCGACGTAGCGGTCGGTCAACAGCAGTTCGACCGACAGGTCCGGGTGTGCCCGAAGCAGTGGGCCAATCAGCGGCGTGACGTGCATGCGGCCGAAGACGACCGGCAATCCAAGTCGGAGCAGACCTCGTGCCGCCAAGCTCCCGGCCGAGGCTTCGGCCGCGGTCTCCTCCAGGTCCGCCAGCACCTGGACGACGCGGGCATGGTAGCGCTGCCCGGCCTCGGTCAGCGCCAGCCGCCGCGTCGTGCGCTGCAGCAGCCGCACGCCCAGCTTCTGCTCAACGCGCGAGATCGCACGGCTGACGACCGATGGCGCAACGCCGTGCTCGGCCGCCGCGCGGGCGAAGCTGCCAAGGCGGATCGTCGTGGCGAAGAACGCCATCTCCGCGACCTCGATGATTGGCCGTCGCTTCATTCGTGCTGTCCGGACACGGCTCCGATGCGCAACTACGCCATTCTTTCAGTCGGCCACAATCAACATCCTTCCGCCGTCACGTCGGGCCGCATCGGTCGGCACCGACGACAAGCCAGGATGGAGAACTGTCATGCAGCTTCTTGACCGCCGAACTGTCTTCAAAGCCATGGGCGCGATGCTGGCAGCGGGGCCTGCCGGCGCTGCGGCCAATGCACACATGGTCGAGCGCGGCGCGCCGGGTGCCGGGATGAGCGGCGCCGTCGTGATCCTCGGAGAGCGCGATGCCCTGCTGGTGGACGCGCTCTTCACCATCCCCGATGCCACGCGCCTGGCTGACGCGATCGTCGCCTCCGGCCGCACGCTGCGTACGGTGTTCGTCACCCACGAACATCCCGACCACACCCTTGGCCTTGGCGTCATCGCCGCCCGGTTTCCCTCGGCGCGGCTTGTCGCGCACCCAGCGGTGGCCGCGCGGGTGAATGCAGTCCATGCGACCATGCGGGCCAACTTTGCGGCCCAGATGCCGGGGATGATCGCCGACCGCGCGGTAACCGTCGCGCCGCTGGAGGGCGCGCTGACGCTGGAAGGCGAAGCCATCGAGGTGATAGGTCCGCTGCGCGCCGACACCGCGGTGTTGACCGCCCTGTGGGTGCCGCAACTGGGCGTGTTGGTGGCCAACGATGTGCTCTTCAACGGCACGCACATGTATCTCGCTGAGACCTTGGATGCGGCGGCCATCGATGGCTGGCGGGCCTCGCTCGACCGGCTCTCGCGCTACGATGCGCGGGTGGTTATCCCGGGCCACCGCGCGGACGACCTTTCCGATGATGCCGCGGCCTTCGCCTTCACCCGCCGGTATCTCGACGTCTGGCAGCGCCTGCTTGGTCGGGGCGGCAACGCGGCGGCGCTGCGGGCTGCGGTGCTGGAGCAGACCGGGCCGCTGCCGCTCGAGTTCCTCGTCGATCTGTCGGTGGCGGCGGCGCGGCGCTGAACACCGCGCCATCAAGCCGTGACCCCGATGCAACCGGAGACACCCATGAAACTCAAGCTTTTGGCCGCCATCGGCATTGCCGCCATGGCCGGTACGGCTCCCGCCGCCGCCCAGATCCAGGTCGCTCCAACCCATCCGAATGGCGAGGTCGCACTGGTCGTGGATCTCGAGGTGCGGCCTGGGATGGCAGCTGCGTTCGAGGCCGCCTTTGCGCTCTCGGTGCGTTGTTCGAGGCTGGAGCCGGGCAACATCGTCTTCGCGATCCACCGCGTCGTCGGCGCCGAGAACCGCTACGTGCTGTACGAGGTCTGGCGCAGCACCGTGGCGCTCGAATCGCACTTCGCCCGGCCGTACACGAGGGCGCTGTTCGCGACGTTCGACACGGCGTTGGCGCGGCCGGTGACCGAAGGCGGCCTGCGCTTCATCGGCGATCTGTCACCAGCGCCGCGCTCCGCACCGGTTGCCGGCGACCCTGCCGCCGATCCTGCCTGCCGGTAGGCGGCGCGATATGAGCATCCCCCTGACCTTGATCGCGCATCTGCGCGCCAACCCCGGCAAGGGAATTACGGTGTGAATTACGGGAATTACGGGGAATTACGGTGACGCGATACCCATCGTACGAATTGCCGCTCGACCGCCGCCCGCACCGCGCCTGTCTGCGCCGCTGGAAGGCGTTTCGGTGACATGACCGCCATTGCATCAACCATCCGCCACACCCCTCACCCCGCCGCCCTGTCCAGCGCCTCTTCAGCCCATTGATTGAGGCTCTTGCCGGCGAGTTCGGCCGCCTGTGCGGCCTTGCGGTGCACGTCGGGGCTCACGCGGAACATCATCTGGCCGGAATAGGCCTTCTGCGGTTCCTTGCCGATCCGTCGGCAGGTTTCGAGATAATCCTCGACCGCCTCTTGGAAAGCCCGTCGCAGGTCTTCGACCGTGTCCGCGTGGAAGCCGACACCGTCGCGGATGCCGGCCACGCGGCCGACCAGGATCCCGTCCTCGTCGTCGTAGTCGATGCGGGCCGAATAGCCCCTGTAGGTCATCACGTTCGTCACGGCGTCACTCCGATCCGTTCAAGGAAGGTCTGTGCGGCGCGGATCTGGTAGCGTTTCGCTTCCTTCTCGGGATGCGGCCGGTGGAAAGTTTCCACCTCGCCGTCCTTCTCGAACCGCACCCGCGATCCGCGTCCCTCGATGACGCGGGCCTCCGCCGCGACGAGCAACGCCTCTACCGCCGCCCAGGCGATCGTGCCCGATACAGGGTCTGCGAAAACCGCCGCGAGCGTCTTGCGGTGGGTGTTGTTCATCGCAAGCCCTTCATGACATATGCTTGCATTTTTTGCAATCAGCTACCCCCGCCCCGCCTCCCTCTCGGCCATCACCTGCGCCACCTCCCGGCTCCCCTCCTCCGGCGCGGCGGAGAGGCCTTCGACCACGCCCTTGCGGTCGG
>CAZVMY010000240.1:0-5342 GCA_964628955.1 uncultured Methylocystis sp. | reverse complement strand
CTGTTCTTCGCCCATGTCCGCGCCTCGACCGGCACGGCGACGAGCCGCGCAAACTGCCATCCGTTCAGCCACGACGGCTTCATGTTCATGCACAACGGCCAGATCGGCTGCTACGATCGGCTGCGCCGGCGGCTCGAGAACATGATCCCCGACACGCATTACGGCGGCCGGTCCGGCACGACGGATTCCGAGGCGCTCTTTCTCGTCGCGCTCGCGCGGCACGCGGCGCGGGATCCTGTCGGCGCGATCGTCTCGACGCTGTCGGACATCGTCGCGCTGATGGCGGAGATCGGCGTCTGCGATCCGCTGCGTTTCACGGCCGCGCTGACGGATGGTCGCGACCTCTATGCGTTCCGCTGGGCCAGCGACGGCAAGGCGCCCACGCTCTACTGGCGGGAGGATGTCGAGGGCACGCTGGTCGTATCCGAGCCGATCGACGAAACGCCAGCGCACTGGACGCCCGTCCCGCAGGGCCATGTCCTGGTCTCTCGCGGAGGGCGGCCGGCCGAGCTCAGATCGCTCGACATCGGCTGCCGCGCCGCGGCCTGAACGTCAGCCGGCGCCCTCGTCCTCGACCACGGCCGGGATCGGCAGCATCCCCGCCCCGACCGGTCGCGGCCGGCGGAAAACGAGCATCTTCGACGGCACGTAGACCCGCTTGCGGCTGAGCCAGCTCTCCGGCTCCGAGATGTGGAAATCGTCGACGCCTACATATTCCCATCCTTCGGCCGCCTCGGCGTTCATGATGGACTCGAAGGCCTTTACGGCATCCGCCCGTGCCCTTGCGTTCTTGACCGACACGATGGTCGGTCCGGCGACGCATCTGTATTCCCAGATCATCCCAGTCTCCGGCGTCGCCCCGCCCCGGGCCCCGCGACTGATCTAGCGCCTCGCCCGGGCGGTTGATAGGGCCATGGAACGAATTGAGGAACGCCGCGGGGCCGTGTACCAGAGACCCATGTCGCCCCCGACCGCCGTTCCGCATCCACCTGAGTCCATCGACGCGCTGCCGTTCGAGACCGCACTCGCCGAACTGGAGCAGATCGTCACGCGCCTCGAACGCGGTGACGTGCCGCTCGAGGAATCCATCGCGATCTACGAGCGCGGCGAGAAGCTGAAGGCGCATTGCGACCGCCTGCTCGGCAGGGCCGAGATGCGGATCGAGACCATCACGCGCGGTTCCGACGGCACGCCTTCGGGCACGCGGCCGCTCGACGTCGAGGACTGAACCGGAGGTGTCGCAGCCCGCGCAGGCGGACTAGACTGCGCCGTCGGTCCAGGGAGCAGAGGCATGTCGCATCAGCCAGCAGACGACCCGATCGCCGGAGACGCGCTGGCGTGCGCGGCGATCGAACAGGTGATCGTACCGAGGGCGCGGGATCTCGGCGGCTTCGAGGTACGTCGGGCGCTGCCGTCCGCGCGCAAGCAGATGGTCGGTCCGTTCATCTTCTTCGATCAGATGGGCCCGGCCGAGTTCCTGCTCGGCCGCGGGCTCGACGTGCGGCCGCACCCGCATATCGGGCTTTCCACGGTGACGTACCTGTTCGACGGCGCGATCATGCATCGCGATTCGCTGGGCACCGAACTTGCGATCCGGCCGGGCGAGCTCAACCTGATGACGGCGGGGCGCGGCATCGTCCACTCCGAGCGGACCCCCGGCGATCTCCGGACCGGCAGCCCGAAACTCTTCGGAATCCAGGCCTGGGCGGCGTTGCCGGCCAGCCGGGAGGAGGACGCGCCAGCGTTCGTCCATCACGGGCTCGACGACCTGCCGACGATCCGCGCCGAGGGCAAGCGGGTGCGCGTCATCATGGGCTCTCTCCATGGCGAGACCTCGCCGGTGGTGTTCCCCCACGAAAGCTTCTACGCCGAGGCCATCCTGGCCCCCGGCGCCGTGCTCCCGCTCGATGCCGATTACGACGAGCGCGCGATCTACGTCGTCTCGGGCGAGATCGATATCGCCGGCGACCGGTTCGAGGCGGGGCGGCTGCTCGTGTTCCGGCCCGGCGACCGCATTTCGGTGCTCGCGCTCTCGAACGCCCGGCTGATGCTGCTGGGCGGCGAGCCGATGGACGGGCCGCGCCACATCTGGTGGAACTTCGTCTCGTCGCGCAAGGACCGGATCGATCAGGCCAAGGCCGAATGGAAGGCCGGTCGGTTCGACACGGTGCCCGGCGACGGCGAATTCATC
This sequence comes from uncultured Methylocystis sp., assembly GCA_964628955.1. GTDB lineage: Bacteria > Pseudomonadota > Alphaproteobacteria > Rhizobiales > Beijerinckiaceae > CAZVMY01. The sequence goes on along the minus strand of CAZVMY010000240.1, from coordinate 3,151 downwards.
CCGCTTCCGGAATGACGGCCCGGCGCCGGGCCGACCAGCATCTCGTCGAGGCCGGCTTCTTCGACAGCCGCGCCCGGGCACAGGCCGCGATCCGCGCCGGCCTGGTCGTGGCCGACGGCAAGCCGGTGGCGCGGGCCTCGGACCTGATCGATCCCGGCGCCGCGATCGAAGCGCGGACCGAGCATCCCTATGTCTCCCGGGGCGCGGTCAAGCTCGCGCATGCGCTGGACGCCTTCGCCGTCGATCCGGCCGGCCGGGTCTGTATCGATTGCGGCGCGTCGACCGGCGGGTTCTCGGAGGTTCTGGTGCTGCGCGGCGCGGCGCGGGTCTACGCCGTCGACGTCGGCCGGGGGCAACTGCACCCCAGGCTCGCGACGATCGCCGCAATCGTCCCGATCGAGGGTCAGGACATTCGGACGCTGGCTGCCGATCGGCTTTCGCCGGCGCCCTCTCTGGTCGTCGTCGACGTGAGCTTCATCTCGCTCGCGTTGGTGCTTCCGGCCGCGCTGGCGCTGGCAACGCCCGCCTGCACGGTTGTCGCGCTGATCAAGCCGCAGTTCGAGGTCGGACGCGGCCATCTGCGCAAGGGCATCGCCCGCGACGAGGACGCGATCGACGCGGCCTGCTGGAAGATCGCGACGCTGTTGGTCGAGCTGGGCTGCATCGTGTCCGGTCCGATCGCCTCACCGATCCGGGGTGGCGACGGCAACCGGGAGTTCCTGATCGCCGGACGACGGGGTGGGGGCGCGTGAGCGTGATCCTCTCGATCGAGCGGATGGGAGCGCGCGGCGAAGGGCTCGCGGCGGGACCGGACGGGCCGCTGCACCTGCCGGGTGCCCTGCCGGGCGAGACGGTTCAGGCGGCGGTTGCGGGCGATCGTGGCACGCTGCTCGTGATCGAGACGCCGAGCGCCGACCGGATCGAGCCGTTCTGCCCGCTGTTCGGCCGCTGCGGCGGCTGCACGCTTCAGCATTGGGCGCCGGAGCCGTACGCCGCGTGGAAACGCGGATTGGTGGTTCGCGCTCTCGAGCGCGAGGGGCTCGAGACGGAGGTCGCGCCCCTCGTCCCAGCCGGCGGCGAGGGGCGCCGTCGTGTGACGCTGCACGCGCGTCAGGGCGCCGGGGGCGTAGAGGTCGGGTTCATGGCGGCGCGCAGCCACGATCTGGTCCCCATCGACCGCTGCCCGGTGCTGGACCCGGCGCTCGCCGCGGCCCCGGAGCGGGCGCAGGTGATCGCGCGGGCGCTCGCCGCCAGCGGCAAGCCCCTCGACATCCAGCTGACCGCCACTCCGAGCGGGCTCGACGTCGACGTGCGCGGGCACGGGCCGATGCAGCCGCGCCTGCGAACCGGGCTGGCTGCGGTCGCCGACCGGCTCGATCTGGCCCGCCTTTCGGTGCACGGCGACGTCGTGGTCGAACGGCGCAAGCCTCGCCTCGACATGGGCCGTGCCCATGTCGAACTCGTGCCGGGCGGTTTTCTGCAAGCGACCGCGGCCGGAGAGGCAGCGCTCGCGACGCTGGTCGGGGCGGAGATCGGCCGGGCACGCCGGGTCATGGATTTGTTCTGCGGCATCGGTCCGTTCGCGCTGCGCCTTTCAGAAACCGCCGCGGTCACCGCCTATGACAGCGATGCCGCGGCGATCGCCGCGCTTCGGCGTGCAGCCCAGACGACGCCCGGGCTGAAGCCCGTGGAAGCGGCGGCACGCGACCTGTTTCGCCGCCCGGTGCTGCCTGACGAGCTCAAGAAGATCGACGTCGTGGTGCTCGATCCGCCCCGCGCCGGTGCGGAGGCGCAGGCCCGCTGGCTGGCAGCCTCCGTCGTGCCCTGTGCCATCTCCGTCTCCTGCGACGTCCGCACCTTCACGCGGGACGCGCGCATCCTGGTCGATGGCGGCTTCCGGCTGGTCGCCGTGACGCCGGTCGATCAGTTCACCCATACCCCGCATGTCGAGATCGTCGGCGTATTCAGACGCTGACGTGAGGAGCAGCCTGATGTCGGACGAGAGCCTGCCGGGCGCCCTTGCGGCCATCGTCGGTGAGCGGCAGGTCATCACCGATCCCGCTGGAATGGCACCACATCTCGTCGAGTGGCGCGACATCTACCGTGGCCATGCGCGGGCGGTGGTGCGGCCCGGGTCGACGGCGGAGGTGGCCGCCGTGATGGCGATGGCGCACGGGTCCGGTGTGCCGATCGTGCCGCAGGGCGGCAACACCGGCCTCGTCGGCGGCCAGATTCCTGATCGCGATGGCTGTGCCATCGTGCTGTCGATGTCCCGGATGACAGCGGTCCGGAGCGTCGATCCTGCCGGCAATGCCCTGACGGTGGAGGCGGGCGTCACGCTAGCGGCAGCGCAGGCGGTGGCGGAACGGGCCGGGCGACTGTTCCCGCTCTCGCTCGCGTCCGAGGGCTCCTGCACGATCGGCGGCAATCTCGCGACCAATGCGGGCGGCACCGCGGTGCTGGCCTACGGCAACGCGCGCGAACTGACGCTGGGGCTCGAGGTGGTGCTGGCCGACGGCCGGGTCTGGAACGGCCTCGGCGCGCTGCGCAAGGACAACACCGGTTACGACCTGAAGAACCTCTTTGTCGGCTCCGAGGGGACGCTCGGCGTGATCACCGCGGCGACGCTCCGGCTCTTCCCGCGCCCGGCCGGTCGCGCCACCGCGTTCGTCGGGCTGTCCTCGCCGCACCGGGCGCTCGCCCTGCTGCAACGGCTGCAGGGGCTCGGCGGCGGCAGCTTGACGACGTTCGAGCTGATGCCGCGGACCGGCATCGATTATGTGCTGCGGCATGCGGCCGGCGCGCGCGATCCGCTGCCGACGCCGCATCGCTGGTACGTGCTCGCCGAAGTTTCCGGGAGCGGCGACGGCACGACGGAAGCGCTGGCCGGCGCGCTGGAAACCGCTCTGGGGGCAGACGAGATCGAAGACGCGGCCGTCGCGGCCTCGGAGGCGCAGCGCAGAGCGCTCTGGGCCCTTCGCGAACTCCTGTCGGAGGTCCAGCGCCACGAAGGCGGCTCGATCAAGCACGACGTCGCAGTCCCCGTCGCCGTCGTGCCGGACTTCCTCGACCGCGCCATCCTGGCGGTCGAGAACCTCGTCCCGGATTGCAGGCCGGTACCCTTCGGCCATCTCGGCGACGGCAACATCCA
>CAZVMY010000239.1:0-5345 GCA_964628955.1 uncultured Methylocystis sp. | reverse complement strand
GCTCGCGTGGCAACTCGCGCTGTTTCTGGAGGCGCGTGGTCTGTTGCCGCGGCTTCACGACCGGGAGGGCAGGCGGGACCACCATGGGGTGCGCGTGCAGCGGAAAGGCCGGCCGGGCGGATTTGATCGGGACGGCCACAATGGCTAAGCAATCGAGGTGCCGGGCAAACCGGCAGCCATGGTTTCTTGCGCGGCGGGTCACACGATGCCTCCTCCCAGCGATCGGCGCCGGACGAGCGGGTCCGAACGCGCCCCGTCTGTCGAACAGTTCCGGCCGATCGAGGCCAGACCCGTCGGGCCGTTGCGGTTCGTACACTGCCCCGACTGCCGGCTCCGGACGAAGCCGGCGTTCAAGGACAAGTCGGCCGAGGAGATCGCGGTCATCCACTCGCTGAAGATCGATCAGCGACGCCTGCCGGCCGGGACTGAGATCATCCACATCGGACAGGAGGACGCGGAGCTGTTCACGCTCTATTCGGGCTGGGCGTTCCGCTTCAAGCTGCTGCGGGACGGCCGCCGGCAGATCCTCAACTTTCTCCTGCCGGGCGATCTGGTCGGGCTTCAGGCGTCGCTGCTGTCGGCATCCCAGCACGGCATCGAGGCGCTGACCGAGGTCGAACTGTGCGTATTCCCGCGCAATCGCGCCTTCGAGTTCTTCGCGCGCGCACCGGTGCTGGCCTACGAGATGGCCTGGCTCGGCTCGCGGGAGCAAGCGATCGTCGACGAGAACCTCACGTCGGTCGGCCGCCGCAGCGCCGCCGAACGGATCGCCGCCCTGGTGCTGTCGCTTCACCGCCGCGCAGAGGCGCTCGATCTTCTGGAGCCACGCGGATTTCTGTTCCCGCTCACGCAGCAGCATATCGCCGACGCTCTCGGCCTGTCGCTCGTGCATACCAACAAGACGTGGTCGCGGCTGCGTCGTGACGGCCTGTTCGAGATCAACGACGGCTATCTGATGTTGAAGAACCCGCGACTGACGCGGCGGCTGGCCGCGCTCTACGATCAGGACCGGGAGAAGCGGCCGCTCATCTGAGCGGCCGGGAACCGAAGCACAGAGCCGAAAGATTTTCGGGAACCACCCCGCAGGTTCCACGTTCTATCTTCCGAACGGGCGGTCGGTCTCCGGACTGCGCCCTCTGGGACGTGCGAATCGGCGAAGACGCCCCCTTCGATGTCGGTTCGCGCGTGGGTGCGGGCGAAAGCCCGCACCCTTCTTTCGTCCGTCGTTCTGCTTGCTTCCCATGACCAAGCGTCTCGGCACGCACGAAAAAAGCGGCGCGAACGCCGCCTTTGCCATGGTCCGGTCTGAACCGCGTCAGATGCGGTCGACGCCCTTCTTCACGGCATCCTTCGTCTTCCCGACCGCCTGCTGCGCTTCGCCCTTGCGCTCCTGAACGGCGCCATCGACCTGCATCTCGCGATCATCCGTCGCCTTGCCGATGCCCTGCTTGATCTTCCCGGCGATCTCGTTTCCGGCGCCCTTGGCCTTGTCCGTCATGCTGCCCATCGTCTGGTCCATCCTGTTCGTGCGAGATTCGATCGTGATCTCGCCAGATCAACCCTGAAGCAGCGCCATGGTTCCGCTCTGGGCCTGTCCGGCCTCGGCCGGTTCGGCCAGATCGACGAACACGCCGACCCAGAGCCCCTGGAACGCGTCGGAGTTGCCCTCGTAGGTACCGACGATCGGGATCGCCTGGTGCGGCTCCCGCGCCACCGCCACGCGGACCAGCCGCTCCGACCCGATCATGCCGTTGGTCGGGTCGAACTCGATCCAGCCGATGTCGGGAAGGTAGACCTCCGCCCACGCGTGGGTCGCCCCGGCACCCTGCAGGTTGGCATCGACCAGATAGCCGGAAACGAATCTGGCCGCGAAACCCCAGTACCGGGCTGCCGCCATGAACAGCGCCGCGTAGTCGCGGCAGGCACCGCTGCGCGTGGCGTAGGTGTCGAGCGCGGCGCGCGTCATCTCCTCGAAGCGCGTCTCGTACGCGAACGTCTGGTGAATGGTGTCGCTGAGATGCTTCAGCAGCGACAGCGCGCCGTCCCGGTGTCCGGCGGCCATGCCGTCGATCCAGAGCGCGAAATCGGAGCCCGGAATGGCCGGATCCACGATCCTGTAAGGCTGGGCGTCGATCGCTTCGTCACCGGTGTACTGGACCGGAAACGCGAGGTCGCTGCCGGTCTCGAAAATCAGGTCGGACGTGGCCGGGTAGTGCTCCAGTTCGAGTTCGCTGATGATCTCCAGCGTATCGGCGCGCTCGTCGAATCGCGCGGTCCCGACCACGTTGCCGAAAACGTCATACGTCCAGTTGATCCGCGCCGCCGGTTTTGTGGTCACGGTCGCCCGCCGCAGGCGCATCTGATGGCTGTCGCGCGGCCGGATCATCAGCCGGTGCGCACCGAACGCCACGGGGCTCGCGTATCGGTACGTCGTCGTGTGCTGGATGCGGACGATGGCCATGTCGGATGTCTCTCACGCAATAGGCAAGAAAAAGCCGGCCAATAGGCCGGCCGTACGTCTATCGGTTTATGGTGCGGACCGTCACGTGTTGCGTCTCAGCACCCTCACTGCGAAGAGCAGGACCACGGCACCGATCGTCGCGCCGACGATCGAACCGAGGATGCCGCCCCCAGCGCTCACCGCGAAAAGACCGAACAGCCAGGTCCCGACGATCGAACCCAGAATGCCGACGACGATGTTTCCAAGCAGCCCGAAGCCGCCCCCCTGCATGAGCAGCCCCGCGAGCCAGCCCGCGATGCCGCCGATGAGCAGCATGATCAGAATGTTCTCGATGGCCATGAAGCCTCCTCGCGCGCCCGACGCGGCCGCAACCCCGCCGACCCTAACGTGCGGACCGGCCGTTCGGTTCCACCGCCCCTTTGGCTGACCGGACCTCGGCCGTTGCGGAACGCATCGCCCCCGTCCGCGTTACATTGACGCGCGAGGTCCGACGCGAGGGGCGACGACGGCGCGGAGGACGACCCATGAGCATCGCAAGTCTGCCCGGCGCGCGCCGGGCTTCCGAGTCGGAACTTCGCGAAACGGACGCCGCGGCGGCCGTGCAGACGCCATCGGCCGGCGATCCGCCGATCGTCGTCGTGCCGCTGCCGCCCAACACGCTGGAAGCGGAGGCCGTCAGCCGCTACGCGATCGTCGGCATCTTCGTCATTCTCGCCACCGCCGCGCTGTCGATCGCGAAGGTCGTGGCCATGCCGATCACGGCGGGGATCATCGTCGGTCTCGTGCTCGGTCCGCTCGTCGATCTCATGGTCCGGTACAAGGTACCGCAGCACCTTGCCGCAGCGCTGCTCGTGCTCGCCGCGGTGACCCTCGGCGCGATGGCGGTGGCCCTGCTCACCGTGCCCATGACGGCCTGGATCGATCAGCTTCCGTCCATGGTGGCCGCGCTCAAGGCGAAGCTGTCGGGCATGTTCGAGGTTCTCGATCGGCTCGAAAAGATGGCCGGCTCCCTGGCACCGCGCGCCAGTGCTCCGGAGGTCACCGTGACGGACGGGAGCCCGCTCTTCGACATCGCCATGAGTTCTTCAGCCGCCGCGGGCGGGCTGATCCTCTTCATCGGGACCGTCTATTTCTACCTTGCGACCCGTCGCCACCTGAAGGCTCAGATCCTCCGGCTCTGTCTCGGCCGCGAGGCGCGCAAATCTGCGGGAGCGTTCTTCGCGGAAATCGAGGATCGGGTGGCGATCTATCTGGCGATGGTATCGGTCATCAATCTCGCGGTCGGCGGGATCACCGCCGGCATCGCCTGGGCCGCAGGGCTGCCGTACCCGATCTTCTGGGGCGCGCTCGCGTTCGTTCTCAATTACCTCGCGTTCATCGGGCCGATCATCGTGACGGCGCTGCTGTTTGCGGCTGGGCTGCTGTCGACCTCGACCGTTCTGGGCGCCCTGTGGCCGGCGGCGCTGTACTTTGTCGTCCATCTGATCGAGGGCAACGTCGTCACGCCGGTCGCGGTAGGGAACCGGCTGACGATCTCGCCGTTCCTCGTGTTCATCGCCTTCATCTTCTGGCTCTGGCTGTGGGGTCCCGTCGGTGCCATTCTGTCGACTCCGCTCGTGATCATCGCGATCGTCGCGCAGGAAACGATCGTGGCCTACCGCGCGGCCAATTCCGAGCCGACCGTCGCGTCATGAGCTCGGGCGGCTCTGCGTGGCGATCGCTCGAAACTCGGCTAAATAATTGTTTTAGAAGACAAAAAGGGGTTCATAAAGGGGTTATCTTTTCACGTAGGACGCCGCGTCCTTTCGGGCTATTTCTCCGGAATGATCAAGACAGTCAGCGATCCGGTGGGAGATTTCCCGATTTTCCGCCGTCCCGGCGACGCCCGGAGAGGGCGCTTCGTCCCCCTCGCCGCAATCATACTCTTCATCGGCATCTCGATCGTGCTCGCGGCCTGGATCAACGCCAGTTCCGAGAGCGCCGACGAGCGTGTCGTCCGCACGATCGAGGTCAGGGGCGTCGTCGATCGCCTCGGCGGGCTGATGGCTGATGCAGAGTCCGGGCAGCGGGGGTACCTGCTCTCGGAGGACGCCGAGCTCCTGATCCCCTACAGCGCGGCCCGGGTCGAGATTCAGCCCAACCTGTCGCGGCTGCGCGAGCTGGTCGCCGACCATCCAGCCCAGCGCGTGCGCGTCGATCAGTTGGCGGCGGCGGTCGACCGCAAGCTCGGCGAACTGTCGATGACGATCGCGCTGGTCGCGAACGGACGTCTGCGCCAGGCCGTCGAGGTCCTGCGGGCCGGCTCCGGCCGACGTGCGATGGACGAAATCCGCTTGATCGCCCGCGCCATTCAGGCGGACGAGGCGCAGCGGCTCGAGATCGCGATCTCGGAACAGCGCCGGGGGCGGGCCCTCAATCTGGCCGGTATTCTCGCCGCGCTCGCCGGTGTCGTGTTCCTGGGGTGGCGCGAGCTCAATCTGTCGTCCCATTCGGGGCAGGCGCTTCTGGAAGAGAACCAGCTGCTCGAGGAACGGGTACGCGAGCGGACCGCCGACCTCGATCGTGAACGGCTCAGGGTCGAAGGGCTGCTCCAGGACGTCAATCACCGGGTCGGCAACAACCTCTCGATGGTCGCGGCGCTCCTGAACGTCCAAAGCCGACGGACGGGAGAACCGGCGGTCCGGGCGGCGCTCGGTCAGGCGATCGAACGGATTCAGGCGATCGCCGCGGGGCAGCGCCGGCTGCGTCTCGACGTCGAGACCGACGAGATCGATGCGCGCCAGTACTTCGGCGACGTGCTCGAGGAGATCGCGCGAGGCCTGTCGGGCCGACCGATCTCGCTCGAACTCGACGTGGCGGACATTCGTCTGCGCGGTCGCGATGC
>CAZVMY010000238.1:0-5369 GCA_964628955.1 uncultured Methylocystis sp. | reverse complement strand
CGGCTCGATCTCGTCCAGTTCCACTGGTGGAACTACGCGGCGCCCGGCATGGTCGAGGCCGCGCTGGTGCTCGACGACCTCCGACGGGCCGGCAAGATCGCGCTGATCGGCGGCACGAATTTCGATACGCCGCGGACGCAGGATCTGCTCGGCGCCGGCGTGCCGGTGGCGACGATGCAGGTGCAATATTCGCTGCTCGACGCCCGCGCGGAGAACGGCCTCACGGCACTCTGCGCCCGGACCGGCTTGAAGCTGATCTGCTTCGGTACGCTGGCGGGCGGGTTCCTCTCGGAGCGCTGGCTCGGCCAGCCGGAACCGCAGGAGACGTTCGAGAACCGCGGGCTGACCAAATATAAGCTGATCATCGACGATTTCGGCGGCTGGAGCCTGTTCCAGACGCTGCTGGCGACACTCGACGGGATCGCACGCCGGCACGGTGTCGGCATTCCGGCGATTGCCTCGCGCTTCATGCTGGACCAACCCCATGTCGCGGCCGTCATCGTCGGCGCGCGCTATGCGGATCATCTCCCCGGCCATCTGGACGTGTTCCGGGTCCGGCTCGACGATGCCGACCGCGCGGCGATCGCGGCGGTTCTGGCGCGCCGGACCGGTCCCGCCGGCGACACCTTCACGCTGGAACGCGACCGCACCGGCCGGCACGGCAGGATCATGAAATACGACCTCAACGAGAAAGCCGCCAGTTGAGCCAGCGCCCGCCCCGCACCGAACTCGCGCCCGGCCTCGAGATTTCGCGCGTCGTCACCGGTCTCTGGCAGGTGGCCGACATGGAGCGTGGCGGCACGCTGCTCGATCCCGACAAAGCGGCGGAGAGCCTCTCGGCCTACGCGGCCGCCGGCTTCGACACCTTCGACATGGCGGATCATTACGGTTCGGCCGAGGACATCTGGGGCCGGCTGGTCGAGCGGGGGCTCGGCACGCCGGCCGCGCGCGCCTTCACCAAATGGTGCCCGGCGCCGGGGCCGATGACGCCGGCTATCGTGCGGGCCGGCATCGAGCGCTCGCGCAGCCGGATGCGGATGGGCCGGATCGACCTGCTGCAGTTCCACTGGTGGAGCTTCGAGCATCCGGCCTATCTCGACGCGCTGATCGAGCTGTCGAAGCTGAAGGACGAAGGCCTGATCCAGCATCTCGGGGTGACGAACACGGATGCCGATCATCTGCGCCTGATGGTGAAGCACGGCCTGCCCGTCGTCGCCAATCAGGTCAGCTTCTCGCTGCTCGACCGGCGCGCGGCCGGGCCGCTTGCAAGCTTCTGCGCCGAAAGCGGCGTGCGGCTGCTGGCCTACGGCACGCTGGCCGGCGGGTTCCTGACCGACCGCTGGGTCGGCCGGCCGGAGCCGACGGCGGACGACATCCCCGACTGGTCGAAGTCGAAGTATAGGCGCTTCATCGAGGCGGTCGGCGGCTGGAGCGCGCTCCAGACCGTGCTCGAGACGGCCGCGGCAATCGCGCGCCGGCATGGCGTCTCGGTCGCCAATGTCGCGACGCGCTGGGTGCTCGACCAGCCGGCCGTTGCGGCGGTCATCGTCGGCGCCCGGCTCGGCGAGCGAGAGCACCGCGACGACACGCTGCGGACGTTCGCTTTCGCGCTCGACGGCGAGGACAACGCGCGGCTCGACGCGGCTTTCGCCAAGACCCGGCCAGTGCCGGGCGACTGCGGCGACGAATATCGCCGCCCGCCGTTCCTGACGGCGTCGGGCGACCTGAGCCATCACCTCGACGCCACGCCGCGCGTCTTCGAGGCCACGCCCGTGCCCGGCCGGCCGGGCCATCTCAGGGTGGACAGCGGCAGCGTCTGGGAAGGCTTGGCCGGCTATAGCCGCGCCGTCCGGCGGGGCAGCGTCGTGACCGTCAGCGGCACGACGGCGACGCATGGCTCCGGCCTCGTGGTCGCGCCGACCGATGCGGCGGCACAGACCGTCTACATCCTCGACAAGATTGCGGCGAGCCTCGCGGCGCTCGGCGGCAGCCTCGCCGACGTCATCCGCACGCGCATCTACCTGACCAATGCCGATGATTGGGAAGGCGTCTGCCGGGTGCACGGGCGCGTCTTCGCCGACATCCGGCCCGCGAACACGCTGCTCGAGATCAGCCGGCTGGTCGGAACGGGCTATCTCGTCGAGATCGAGGCGGACGCGATCGTGGCGGACTGAGCGGCCGTGCCGCTTTCGATCTGCGCCCTGATCAGAAAGACCTCGGCCTCGTGGCTGGCGCAGAGCCGGCGCCAGCGCTCGTCGTCCATCGCCGCCGTCCGCCACGCCGTCAGACTGAAGACGGAGCTGCCGGCGGGAAGGCCGAGGCTTTCGCCCGGCAGCACGCGGGCGCTGATCCGCATCGTCAGCGCGTCCGGCGTGCCGACCCGGTAATCGATCAGCAGCCGGGCCGGATCGGCGTCGATCGCGAACCATCCCCGGGCACCGTCGAACAGCGATACGCCGGTGAAGAGGCCCGGCCGATCGGCCGGCCGGGTCGCCATGCAGCCGAGCGACCAGCCACCGACGCGGAGCGGATCGGCCAGAAAGGCGAAGACCGCCTCCGCCGGCGCGTCGACCCGCGCGGTCGCAGTATGGCCGAGCAGGTCGGCCATCGGCCGCGCCGGTGCCTCAGCCGTCGACCTTCTTGAACAGCGCCTGCATCTGCTCGATCGTGATGACGCGATCGGTCTTGATCTCGCCGTTCTCGATCTTCCAGACCAGCGCCGGGCCGGTGACGTCTCCGTTGGCGTCGAACTCGATCGGGCCGGTGGCGCCGAAGTACTTGATCGGCTTGCCGTCCTTGATGAGCGCGACCGCCTTCCTGAACTCCTCGGGGCCCGTGCCGACGACGGTGCCGCCGGGCGTGTGGATCTTGCGCACGGCGTCCTTGATCGCCGGGCCGGTCAGCTCGGTCGCGATGTTCATGGCGAGACCCAGCGTCATGACGGCATCGTACTGTGTATGCACGCCCGGACCCTTGGTGTCGTACTTGTATTTTTCCTCGAAGGACTTGTTGAAGGCGTCGACCGAAGCGCCTTCCACCTGCGCGTTGTCCATGCCGAAGGATTCGTTGAGGAACCGGGCGCCGACGCCCTCGACGAAATCCTTGACGCGGTTCGAGTTGTTCAGCGCGATCTTCTGCGGACCGCCGAGCGAGAGCCACTCGCGCACCACCGTCACGCCATCCTTCGGAAAGCCGACGAAGAGGAGCGACTCCGGCTTCGCGGCCAGCGCCTTGGTGACCTCGGCGCGATAGTTAGGCTGGTTGTCGTTGTAGGGCACCTCGACGACGATCTCGCCGCCGAGCTTCGGCAGCGCCTGCCGCACGAAGCGCAGCATGTCGGCGCCGAAATCGGTGTTGACGTAGATGATCGCGGTCTTCTTCAGCCCGCGGGACGCCATCTCGGACGCGGTGGCGAAGGCCTGCGTCTTGCTGGTCGGGATCGTGCGGAAGAAGAAGCCCTGGCTGCGGCCGTCGAGGGTGAAGGGGCTCGCGGTCGAGCAGCAGGTGACCTGCACCACCTTGGACGGCGCCGTGACCGCCGAGATGATCGGGCCTGTGACGCCCGACGAGATCGTTCCCGTCAGCGCCGGCACGCGTTCGACCTCGACCAGATATTTGGCGGCATCGACGCCGACCGTCGGCTGGCCCTGGTCGTCGCGCAGGATGAACTGCACCGGGCAGCCCTTGATGCCGCCGCCGGCGTTGATGTGATCGATCGCAAGCTGCGCGCTCTCGGCGATCTTCTTGGTGATCGGCCCCATGGAGCCGGTCAGCGGCAGCACGCCGCCGATCTTCACCGGGCAGGCGACCTGCGCCTGTCCCTCGACGGTCGCGCCGAGCAGCGCAAGCCCGAACAGCATCGACGATACGACCAGTTTCTTCATCGTTTTTCTCCGTGCCATTTGTCTCGAGCGGTCCGGGCGTGTCGGGGGTTGATGATGGGTGAACACACGCGCGTGATCATCAAAGCCTAATCTGCGGCGTTACGCGAGAGGATCGGTTTCTCGCCGACGAGGCCGCGCGGCCGGAACAGCAGCGCCAGCACCAGCAGCACGCCGATCAGGATCACCTGCACCGCGCCGCCCTGCGCGGCATGGGCCGGCGGCACCAGCCGGGTGATCGCGACGCCCGATGCCGCCCAGATGCTCCAGACCACGAGCGCGCCCAGCAGGGCGCCCAGATTGTTGCCGCTGCCGCCGACGATGACCATGGCCCAGATCTGGAAGGTCAGGATCGGCAGGAAATCATAGGGGCTGACGAAACCGATAAAGGCGGCATAAAGCGCGCCGGCGAGGCCCATGAGCGTGGAGCCGAGCACGAAGGCCTGAAGCCGGAAGCCGACCGCGCTCTTGCCGAGCGCCACCGCGGCCGTCTCGTCCTCGCGGATCGCCCGGAGCACCCGGCCCCACGGCGAACGCACGATCGCTTCCAGCGCCGCATAGATCACGCCCGTGATCGCGCCCAGCAGCGCCAGATACCAGAGATTGAAGGCGAAGGGTGTCGCGAACACGCTCGCCAACGGTTTCGGCACGCCGGCAAGCCCGTTCGGGCCGCCGGTCAGCGACTCGAAATTGAGCGTGACGAGCTGGATCGTGACCGCGATGCCGAAGGTCGCGATCGCGAGATAATCGTCGCGCAGCCGGAGCGTGATCAGGCCGATCAGCCAGGCGGCCAGCGCGCTGGCCAGCATGGCGCCGACGAGCCCGATCGCGAAGGGGAGGCCGAGATTGCCGATCAGCTCCGGCCGCGGCGGCGCCGTGAGAATGCCGTGGGCATAGGCGCCGATCGCGTAGAAGCCGACGATGCCGGCATTGAACAGGCCCGTGTAGCCCCACTGCAGGTTCAACCCCAGCGCCAGGATGCCGAGGATCAGCACGATGCAGAGGAAGAAGACCAGATAGGAAAAGATGCCGATCATGCCTTCGTCCCGAACAGGCCGCGCGGCCGCACGAGCAGCACGGCGAGCAGCAGCAGGAACGGCATCGCTGACTTGTAGCCGGTGCTGACGACGAGCGTCGACAGGTTCTCGGCGAGGCCGACCAGCAGTCCGCCGACGACGGCGCCGAACAGCGAGCCCACGCCGCCCAGAATCGCCGCCGCGAACAGCGACAGCAGAAGGCTGAAGCCCATCTCGGGGTGGAGCTGCGGCGTCAGGCCGAGGAAGACGCCGGCAGCAGCCGCGAGCGCGCCAGACAGCAGCCAGGTCCAGCGGATGACGGCATCGACGCGGATACCGCAGGCCTTCGCCAGCGCCGGGTTCTCGGCGGTGGCCCGCATCGCGACGCCGGTGCGGCTGAAGGTGAGATAGAGATGGAGCGCCAGCACGATGACGAGGGCGAGGGCGAGGATCACGACCTGGTCCGGCAGGA
>CAZVMY010000237.1:0-5370 GCA_964628955.1 uncultured Methylocystis sp. | reverse complement strand
GCTACCGCCCCATCGGCGTGCAGACCACCTTCTCGTCGTTCAGCACGTAGCAGATGCTCATCTCGCCGGTGCGGTGGTTGACCCGGAAGATGCCGGCTTCCTGGTTGTGGTTGGAGGCGACGAGCGCGTAGTCGCCGGGCACGAGCGCGCCGGCGCCATCACCCGGCGGGTAGCAGAGCGTCACGCCGACCGTATTGTCCTTCAGTCCGTACTGGCAGGCGCTCACCTCGCCGGTCGCGCGGTCGACCCTGTAGACGCGGTTGAGGGCGAGGTGCGGCGCGGCCTTGAACTCGTAGGATTGCGCCAGGGCCGCGCCTGGCTGACCGGCGACGATCGCCGCGAGGGCCAGTGGCGCGAGGCGGTGGATGAGGTGCATGGACAAGCCCCCGGCGGCATGCGAATCGGGCCATGATCCTATCCGGTCGCCTCGCCTTCGGCACCGTCATCCGCCCATCGCCGCCGACGAAACATGCTCATGCCCCTGTCCCCGAAGCCGCCGATCCTCGTCTTCGACCTCGACGGCACGCTGGCCGATTCCAACGTCGATCTCATCGGCACGCTGAACGTGATCCTGGCGCGCGAGGGCGTGCGGCCGATCCGGCTCGACCAGGCGAAGGACGTCGTCGGCGCCGGCGCGCGTGCCATGCTGCAGCGCGCCTTCCGCCTGCAGGGTCGCGATCCCGACGCCGGCCACATGGACCGGCTCTATGCCGATTTCCTCGATCATTACGGCGAGCATCTGGCGGATCATACGCCGCTGTTCCCCGGCGTGGTCGCCGCGCTCGACGACCTCGCGGCCGACGGCTGGAGCCTCGCGGTCTGCACGAACAAGATCGAGCGGCACTCGGTGAAGCTTCTCGATGCGCTCGGGATCGCCGGGCATTTCCGCGCGATCTGCGGCCGCGACAGCTTCCCCTTTTTCAAACCCGACCCGCGCCATCTGACGCTGACCATCGAGAAGGCCGGCGGCGATCCCGCCCGGGCCGTGATGATCGGCGACAGCCGCACCGACATCGATACCGCGAAGGCCGCCGGCATTCCGGTCGTGGCCGTCACGTTCGGCTATACCGACGTTCCGGTCAGCGAACTCGGGCCCGACGTCGTCATCGAGCATTTCGACGCCCTGCGCGGCGCCGTGCAGGCGCTGGCCGGCACGACGCATCCTCGTCATTCACCCGCCGACGGCGTGCCCCTGCCGATCTGACCGGCACCGCCGGACCAACGACAGCCCATCGCGACCCGGCCGGGCGCGAGTGCCGGAGGACGGTGTCGATGTCCGCTCACCCCCAAGCGTCGATCCCGGTCTGGACCTGGGTGGCGCCGGCGCTGGCCACGGTGCTTCTCGCACTCACGCTGGGCGCCGTCGTGCCGGCCGATGCCACGGCCGTTCTGGTCCTCGCCGGCGCGCTGCTCGGCGCAGCGGTCTTCGCGGCGGTGCACCATGCCGAGGTGCTCGCACTGAGACTCGGCGAGCCGTTCGGCTCGATCCTGCTCGCGGTGGCCGTGACCGTGATCGAGGTCGCCCTGATCGTCTCGATCATGCTGACTGGTGGCGAAGGCAGCAACGCGGTCGCGCGGGACACGGTGCTGGCTGCCGTGATGATCGTGCTCAACGGCGTGATCGGCCTCTCTCTCGTCATGGGCGGCCAACGCCATTTCGAGCAGTCGTTCCAGCTGCGCGGCGCGTCGTCGGCGCTGGCGGTCCTCGGCACGCTCGCGACGGTGACGCTCATACTGCCCAACTACACGCTGGCGCTCTCGGCTCCGGCCTTCTCGCCCGCTCAGCTCGCGGTCGTGGGCCTCGCCGCCCTGGCGCTCTGGGGCGTGTTCGTCTTCGTGCAGACGAGCCGGCACCGGGACTACTTCCTCGACGATCCCAAGGGCACCGACGACGCCGACGACACAGCGCACGCGAAACCCGGCGACGCCGTGGCGCTCGCCTCGCTCGGCCTGCTCGTCGTCTCGCTCGTGGCGGTCGTCCTGCTCGCGAAGATGCTGTCCTACCCGCTCGAGAAAGGCATCGGCGCGGCCGGCCTGCCGAAGGCTTTCGTCGGCGTGATCATCGCCGCGATCGTGCTGCTGCCCGAGGGCGTGGCCTCGGTGAAGTCGGCGCTGGTCAACCGGCTTCAGAACAGCATCAACCTGGCGCTCGGCTCGGCGATCGCCAGCATCGGGCTCACCATCCCGACCGTCGCCGTCGTTTCGTTCCTGATCGGCGAGACGCTCGTGCTGGGCATCTCACCGAAGGACACGACCCTCCTGGTGCTGACGCTGTTCGTCAGCACGCTCACCCTCGGCACCGGACGCACCACGGTGCTGCACGGCGCGATCCACCTCGTGATCTTCGCCGTGTTCCTGCTGCTCGCGGCGATTCCGTGAGCGTCTCACACGGTCGCGGCCGTCGGGTTCTCTCTTCTTGCCAACGGCCGATCACTCGACCTTCAGAGATGAGAGGACGTTGGTATCGTGTAGCCATCCCGTCAGAGGCCGACCGGGCGGACCGGCATCGGCGCGCGTTCAGGCGCCGGAACTCCTCGGCCGAGATGACCACGACCGCGTAGCGCCCGTGGACAGTCACGCGCTGCGGTCCTCGCTGCGGACGCGCCGCACGAGTTCGCTGAAACGCGCCTTTTCGCCGAAACGCGCCTTTTCGCCGAAACGCGCCTTTTTGCTGAAACGCGCCCTGGCGTCCTGCAACGGCGATTGGCCCGCGGATCATCTGGTCATGGTGACCCGCTTCAGAAGCCGCAGCCGGTTCAAGAGGCACGCAACGCCGTCACGCCACACCCTCCTCGTTGCGGGGCAGCCAGGGTTACGCGTGAACGACCGAGACCTTCGTGCCGGGTGCAGCGTCGGTGACGCTGACGACCGCGTCGAGGTGGTGGGCCAGCGCATCGACGATGCCGGTACCCAGGCCCGGCTTCACCATGGCGGAGCCCGCGTGCATCCCGACACCGTCATCGGCGACGGAGAGCGTCCAGGCTCTGCCATCGGACCGGTAATCGACCCTGATCCGCCCGGCCCGCCCGCTCGGAAAGGCATGCTTCAACGAATTGATGACCAGTTCCGTGATGATCAGACCGAGTGTCACGGACACCCCAGCCTTGGTCACGCTGTTGTCCGACGTGACCTCGATCGCCAGCGCCCGTGGATCATGGATCATCGAGGCGGCGATGCTGCGACACAGCTCGGTGAAATAGGGCCTCAGCTCGACGTCGCCACCGCCTGACCCGGCAAGCTGGCGCTGCAGCGTCGCGACCGACATCACGCGATGGTGCGCATCGTGCAGCTGCAGCCGCGTCTCCTCGGACTGCAACCGACGGGCGCTCTGCATCAGGATGCTCGCGATGATCTGAAGACTGTTGGCCACCCGATGCTGCATTTCCTGGAGCAGGATCGATTTCTCGAGGAGCAGGTCGTCCTTGCGCTTCTCGGCTTCGCGGACATCGGTCATGTCGACGACCGTCAGCAAAATGACCCCGCGCTCCTCGTCGGCGAGCCGCAGCCTGTGCGCGTTCAGCACGAGATGGCGTACCGGAAGGCCGTTTCGATGCAGGTCCATCTCGTAGGCCTCGACGTCGGCGAAGCCGGAGAGCGTCGCTGCGAGCAACGACTTCATTTGTGCGCTGTCCCACTCGCCAGATCCGAGGCCCTCGAGCCCGCGGCCGGACGAGACCTCGCCTCTGATCTGAAATGCCTTGCGGAAAGAATTGCTTATCGCGATGATGGAGAGCCCTGAATCAAGTAGAACAACCGGCGCGCTCGATGCCTCGATCAGTGCCAGTGCCAGACTGTTCAAGTCGTCGGTTTGAATTTGTGCGCCGGGCCGCATGGCCAACCTTTCGAACAAGGCACGCGTTTCCCGGACGGACGCTCGATCCGGGGCGGCCAGAAATGATCGAAGAAGATTGAACACTATCTGATTGTTCGGTCGGTGTCCCATATTGATTCGACGCTCCGGCGTCTGACGCCAGCCCGACTGCGACGATCCTCACCGCGATGATCCGGTCTGTTCGGCCGCGAGACCGTCACCGCAGAACCTCCTTCATGAGCCGTACCTGGGCGGGGAGCGTGTCGCGGCTGTCGTAACGGGCGAGGATGGTCTGGCGCGCGGCCGCTCTGACGGGCGCCAGTGCCGCCTTCGCGTCGAGCGCCTCCTCGATCCGCCCCGCGAGGCGCGCGATGTCGAAGAAGTCGGTCAGCAGCCCGTTCCGGCCGTCCTCGATCACCTCCCGCACGGGCGGCGTGTCGGAGGCGAGCACCAGCGCGCCGCAGCTCATCGCTTCCAGCATCGACCAGGACAGCACGAACGGCACCGTCAGATAGACATGGACGGACGAGACCTGCATCGCCCGGCAGAAGGTCGAATGCGGCACCAGCCCGGTGAAATGCGTGCGGGCGGGATCGAGCGGATGCTCCTCCAGCGCCGCCTGTTTCCAGCTCTTGCCGTCCTTTCGCTCGGCGCCGTAGGCTACGCGGTCCATGCCGATGATGATGGCGTGGACGCTGGGCCGCCGCTGCTGAACCAGCGACAACGCGGCGATGAACTGGGGAAACCCCCGATAGGGCTCCATGCCGCGCGCGACGTAGGTGACGACGTCGTCAGCGGGGCCGAGCGTCACGTCGCCCAGCGTCAGGCTGGCGCCGGCGTCGGGGGCGCAGACGTCGGTGTCGATGCCTTCATGGATCACGTCGAGCAGCGGCCGCAGATGCGCCGGGAACTGCGCCCGCTGCCATTCCGTCGGGCAGAGCCCGCGGTCCATCGCGGCGAGGTCCAGCAGGATCGAGGCGTTCTTGGTGCGCACGCGCAGCTCCGTGTCGGGCGTCACGGGCTCGGCAGCGATGAAGTCCACGTCGGAGCCGTGGCTGTTGTAGAACCACTCGAACAGCATCAGCAGCTTCGCGTCGGGCCACACGTCCTTGGCGTAGAGCGCCGGCCCCCAGCCGGAATGGGCGCAGACGACGTCGGGCCGGAAGCCCTGGCTCCGCAGCCCGGCGAAGGCGCGATAGGCCGCCTGCCCGGTCAGCACCTGCCCCTCGAAACCCGCGACATAGGGATGGATCGCCTTGCCGGGCGCGCGGTGCAGCTTGTAGCGCACGTGCGGGATGCGGATTTCCTGCTTGTTGGTGTCGAGCGTCGCCGCCACGAGCTGGTGTCCGCCTGCCGCCAGCAGATAACGGTGCAGCCGGAGATACTGCGCGGGGAAGTTGTTGTGGACGAACAGGACGCGCATGGATCGACTCGACTCGGGGAGGCTCCCCGACCATAGGCGGGGCCGCGTTCGAGCGAAACGGACCGGGGCGGTTCGGCCGGCGCGCAACCTTTGCCTCGCGGCGGGCGGCGGCTAGTCTGCCCCAACGGGGCGGGAG
>CAZVMY010000236.1:0-5419 GCA_964628955.1 uncultured Methylocystis sp. | reverse complement strand
CGGGATACGCGCCTTCTCGAGGCCGAGCCTGCCGCTAAGCATAGCGTCACACCCTCGCCGGTCGCAGCAGCAGCATGCCGTAGCCGTAGGCGGCATGGCGGCCGACCCCATGCGCAAGCAGCCTCGCGAAGGCTTGGGAATCCGCTATCGTCAATTCGCCGTGAAGGATGGCGTCGGGTCCATCGACGAGCGCGCGGCCGCGCAGCACGCGCCGGCGTTCGTAGCTTGCAAGCCGCGTGGCGCGCTCATCGAGCGTAGCTGCGCCCTGCAGTCGCTCCCTGAACCAGGATTTGTAGACGTCTTCACGCGACGGCTTGGCCGCATCTCCGTCGATATGGGACGGATCGTCCGGGAAAGCCCGCAGCCGCGCGACCAGGAACGCGTCCATCTCGCTGCCCTTCTCCGCCGGACGCCATTCCGGATCGCGCCGCGCCTCGCGGCTCGATCCTTCGAGCTTCTTGATCAACCTGCGCACCGGCCGGACCCGAACGTCGAAGGCCAACCGCCGGCCCGCCGGCCAGGTCGAGGGCATCGTCTTCGATGCCAGGCTCGAGAGGTCGAAGGCCCGCCCGACCTCGGGCGGCGCGGTTTCCCGAAGCGTCTGGCCGAACGCTTCGGCATCACTATCGGCATAGCCATAGAGCGTGCCTTTCGTCGCACCATGGCGTCCAGGCATCAGCCGGAACGGCTTGACGACACCCTTGCCGAAGGCCTCGCAAAGAACGTGATGGAGCGCACGACCCTCATCGGCGCCAAAGCCCTGGATCGCCGAAAGGCGGCGCAGCTCGCGTAAGTCAACGGTCATGCTCAGCATGTGCAGCGCCTTCATGCCGCCTCCTTCACAGGCGTGATGCGTCCCTCAACCACCCGCCGCGATCCGCCGTGGAGACCCGTGCGCCAGTTCCGGATGTCGGGAAGGTCGATCACCCGGTCGACGCCCGCTCCGTCGGAAGGACCCTCGCCGAGCGGCCAGAGCGCGCGTAGCTGCGATCCGCCCGATCGGCGCATCAGCGCGTCATGCGCGGATGGCGCTTCCGCAAAACGCTTCCCGGGCGGGCCAAGCAGCGGTCGCGAAGGCAGGCAGGGCTTTCGGCCGATGAACAGAGGCCGGGCGGGCCGATCCAGCGCTTCTGCCAGCCGGTCCAGATCAGGATCGTCGGCCTCGGACCGGAGCCGCAGCGCCACGGTGAGCGCCGCGTCCATGTGGAAGTCGCGTCGGCGGCGATGGGGCGCGCCGTAACTCGCGCCGTCGCGGCCCTCGGGCTCGCCCCAGGTCGTCCAGCCCCTGTCGTTCTTGGCCAGTTCCGCGTTCTGGGTGTCGGTGAGGATCCCGGCCGGGTGATCGGTCTCGCGCCGGACGGCGAAGACGAGCCTGTCCTGCAACGCCTGGTGCCGCTCCCATTCCGTTCGGCGAAAGCCGAGTGCGTTGGCGAGAAGGCCGGTCAGCATCGAAGCCGCCGGAAAATCCCGCGTGACGCCGAGATGGTCGATCGCCACGCCGCCGAAGGCGAGCAGCGGCGCCTCGAGCCGGAGGAAAAGCCAGCGATGATCAGGCATCGGGAGCCTCGCCGACTTGAGAGGCAGCCCATTCGGCGAGCGCCGCGAGGGACATCTGATCGATGCCCGGCAATCCGCCGCGAAGCGAGAGATGCGCGCGCCGCTCGCCTGTCGCGTAAGCGGCATCGAAGCGGCCGAGTTCGCGGCCGAGTTCGATCACCGCCTTTTCCGCATCGTGCTCCACCTTGTCGCGGTACGCCGTCGCCAGCGAACGCGGCTGGCGATCGCCGGCCTCCACCAGCATCAGGTCGGCCCGGCCGAAGGGCGCGGTAGAGCCGAGCTTCGCGCCGGGCGACACCTCGGCGATCAGATGGAGAAGATGATGGACGACGCGACCCGCAAGGGCCTTGTCGTCCCCGCAATTGGCGACAAGGCCGGGCATATCGATGACGACGTAGCCGTAGAAGAGGCCCGACGTCAGCTCCGTCTCCTGGATCGTGTCCGCGCCGCTGTCGTCCTCGTCCTTCTTGAGATCGTCGACGGCGGTGAAGTAATCGCCCTCCGCCTCGGCCTCATGGACCGTGAAGGCGTGGGCGACATAGACCGGCGCGTCGATGTTGGCGGCGGGATCGGAGGTCACCATGCGGCCGAAGAGGGCGGCGGTGAGACCGCCCGGGAGGGCCGCGCCCTCGGCCATGGCCTTGAAGTTCTTGTCCTTGGCCCAATCGGCGACGGCTTTCTCAGCCGCCTTCGCATCGGTGGACGCGGCGGCGATCTCTTCCGCACGCTTGGCCAGCCAGGCGAGCTCGGGCTCTCCAAGCAGCAGCGTCTGGCGGCTTTTCTTCCCTTTGTCGGCCTTGTCGCCGTACACGAGTTTTTGAAAAGCCGGCTCCAGCGCCGCAACGATTTCGTCGTCGAAGCGGCTCTTCAGCGGCGCGATCACCTTTTCCGTCACCAGCTCGCGCGAACGGAAGCTGTCGACGTAGCCCGCGAGGTGCTGGAGCGCGTGAGGATCGTCCTTCACCACGCGCCCGTCGCGTTCTTCCCGCGCCAAGCGCCAGTGGCGCTTAAGACATTGCGAGGAGATGCGGGTGCGGCTCGTCCCGCCGTACGTCAGGCGCTTGGCCTGGCCCGTGTCGTCGCGGTTGAGCAGCGCGGCGGTATAGGAATGCAGCGAGTGGATCTGCAGGAAGCGGGGGGCGGTCATGGCTCGTCTTGCTCCTTGGCCTTGCGGCGCGCGCCATCGAGGCGGCGGTAGTACTGCGAGGCGAGCCGCCGCAGCGGCTCGGGTCCATCGGTGAAAATCAGGTGATAGAGGTCGAGACAGTCGATCGGCGCGGCGGCGTCACGCCGCGCGGCGATCATCCGCGCGAAAGTCTCCAGATCTTCCACGCGCGCCGAGGCGGGCCGGGCCATGAACCGTGCCAGATGCGCCTCCGAGACGAAGGGGCGCGGGTCGGCCTTCTCCTCCGGCTTATCCGCCCAGTCCGTCCGTCCGCCGTCGCAGAGGGCCGCGCCGAAGCTCCGACCGCCGCCCCTCTGGTGCAGGACACCGCGGTCCTTCTCGCGGCCCTTGGCGGTGAGGATGGCCAGGATGCGGACGAACGCCAGCCAACGGGGCGTGCGATCCGGTCTGGATGCTCGGTCGATGAACTTGCAGCGGGCGGCGGTATCCCAGAATTCGACGGTCCCGGGACCGTCGATCTCCATCCGCCGCAGCCGGGCCATCTGGCCGGGGTCGAGCGTCGTGAGCATTGCTTCCGAAATGCTCTCGATGACGGGAGCGGGATCGAAGCGTTCGTCAGGCGGCATCGGCCGGCTCCTCAGAGTGCAGGTCATCAGGGCGCAGGTGATCGCTGAAGCGTTTCATGATCTTTCCACGAAGCGCCCGCCGGGCTCGCGTCTCGGCGCGCGGGCGCATCAGCGACGAACAGGGCATGGCGGGCAGCTCGGCGTCGAAGATCTCCTTCGTTCGGGTCCAAAGGGCCATCACGAAGACGCGCTTCAGGGCTTTGCGCGCATCGTCCGCTCCAGCCTCGAAGCGCCGCCAGAGATGCTCGAAGAAGATTCCGTCGGCGTAGCGGTCTAGCCTCGCGCGGCCACGTTCGGCGTGGGCGTAGGAGTCGCGCGTGATCTTGGCCGGTTCCCCGCCGACGCTGGCAAGCACCAGCGCATAGGCGAGAGCGGCCTTGAACTCCGCAATCTCCGTCGTCTGCTCCTGCGCGACCGCATGGAGGGCTTTACGCCTGTCCGGGAACGACAGCGCCATGACCCTCTCCCCCCTCAAGGGCACACATCGGCTCCTGAAGCCGCCGGTCTTCGAATTGCCTCGCGCCAGCGCCAGCGCCATCATCGCGAGCGGCGCGTCCCCGGCGTCGGAGGGGGCTTTCCGCGCCAGCAGCGGCAGCTCCCATTCACCGGAAAAAAGCAGCTCGACCAGCTTGCCATATGTGAAATCGCCTTCGTCGCCGAGCGTGAAGGCCTTACCTTCCGTCTTGTGGATCGGTGCCCACGGGTCGCCGAGGTTACCCTTCAAGTGCTTCGCATCGACGCGCGTGGCGCCCGTCGTGCCCTTGACCGCGCCGATACGGCCTTCGATCTCGCGGAGCCGCACGCGGCGGCAGACCTCCACGAACCAGGGATCGAGTTCCCTCGTGCGGAGCTGCGCGCCCTCAGGCCAGGGCGCGAGCCACGTGAGGCCGAGGCCGCCGCGCTCCGGGAAATCCAGCGCATCCAGCTTCGGCCGCTCGTCCAGTAGGATGCGGAGATCGCGCCGAAACCATGCTCCAGGCCGCGGCGTCATGGCCCGGCCGCCGGCGGGCAAGGGCGCGAGGGCGAGGAGCGGGCGGGACGACGAGCCGCCGTTCATCCGGGCGATGCCCTGGTTGCCGGCGCCTCCGTAGCCCTCGCCGGTCTGCAGCGAGACGAGCGCGAAGATCCAGTCCTCGGGTTCCGCGTCCCTCGCCACCGCCTGCTTCAGGTCGTGGTTCTTCGATGTGATCAGCAGGTCGAGCGCATCGGGCGTGACGACGTCGTTCTTCAGCGTCACGCCGTCGGGAATGGGTGGCTGCATGAACGCGGGCTTCGCAGGATCGTCGACGACGAGGCTCCAGGGCTCGTCGTCGGGAAAATCCCTGGTGAGCCCGCGCAGCAGCCCGCGCCACGTCTCCTCGTCCTGCGGGATGTCCGTGCGGTCCGCGCCATGCAGCGCCAGAGCCGCGAGCTGAACGCAGAACATGTGCCAGAACATGCCCTGATGCGGCCGCAGGGCCGGAAAGTGGTCGATCTCGTCGCGGGCAAGTGCAGCCAGCACGCCGGGGAGCGTGAGCCGGCCCAGCGGCTCTGCGGTTAAGAGGGGCTGGGTGAGCAGACTATGCATCTGACCCACCCAGCAGCTTGGTTTTTCCCCGCAGGTGCGGGGGAGCTAACTCCAACCTATTCAGACTCTGGCTCGAGCGAGGTCTATCCCCAAAAAGGTGTTCGGGGTCGTCACTTGGCGCACGCGCCAAGATCGCTGTGCCAAATGAAACATCAAAGTCAAGGACAGCTCGCACGCGTCTCATATCAACTGTCACCCGTCCGAGAATTCCAATCTGAAAGGTCATGAAGCGCTCCTGCGATGCCAGAAACCACACTAAGGGGCGCAAGCGAAAAAATGCAACCGCTCAAGTCACAGTCTAACGGCAGATCATTCACGAACGAACCCGGTTCGCGAATAGCGAAACGACGCGCTGCTCCCCGCGAACCGCAGCGCCCCATCCCGGTCCCGCACCGCCGCCACCGGTTCCTCCGCCACGATGCCCCGCCAATGCGCCGGGCAGGTCACGCTCGTGATCGGCTGTCCGAACGGCCCGATCGTGCCGGGCGCGAACCGAATCCGCGCACCCTCCGCGCCGAGCCGGGTGCGAATCCTCTCCTCGCT
>CAZVMY010000235.1:0-5428 GCA_964628955.1 uncultured Methylocystis sp. | reverse complement strand
CTCGACATTCTGGATGGCTTTCCCGAAATCAAGGTCTGCGTCCGGTACCGTCTCGATGGCGAGGAGATAGACCACCTGCCGGCCAGCCAGGGCGCCCAGGCCCGCATCGAACCGGTCTACGAGACGATCGAGGGCTGGAGCCAGTCGAGCGCCGGCGCCCGGTCCTGGGCGGAGCTTCCGGCCCAGGCCATCAAGTACGTCCGGCGAATCGAGGAACTGATAGGGGCACCCGTGACGTTGTTGTCCACGAGCCCCGAGCGGGATGACACCATTCTCGTCCAGAATCCGTTCGAGGGCTGACATCAGGCAAATGCGCGAGCAATGGCCGACTATTACCCCTTGATCGCACGCGCCGTCGCGGCGCTGCAGCCCAATACGCCGGAGGCCCGGCGCACGGTCTATGACCGCGCGCGCAATGCTCTTGCGGGCCAGCTGCGAAGCATCGAGCCGCCGCTGGGGGAGGACATCATCCGCCGCGAGGTCATGGCGCTCGAAGCCGTGGTCGCGCGGCTCGAAGCCGAAGCCGGCTCGCCTTCCTCCGCGCCGATCGAAAAGCCCCACGCCCCGCTCGACGACCCGAACCGGCCACCGACGGTGATCCGGCCCCTGCCGGCCGCGCGCCCTCGCGCGCCCGAGCGCAGAGCACCCAAGAAGAGCAGCCCCTGGGTCGCGCTGTTCGTCGGCATCGGGGTCGCGATCGTCGCCGGCGTGGCTGTGCTCGCCATCGCCAACAAGCAGCGCCTCTCCGAAATTGCGCTCAGGCCCGTGGGAGCCGCCGTCCCACAGCCCGGTGCCGGACAGCCGCAGGCCAGCGGCCCGAAGATCGGCGAACGTGTCGGCACCGACGGAGCAGCGCCACCGCCTCTGGCCAGACCGGCTCCGCCCCCGTTGCCACCGCCCGCAGCGCCGCAGCCACCACCTCCGCCGGCGGCTCAACCCCAGCTACCCGTGGCGCACCGGCTGGTGATGATCGAGGAAGGAGCGGGCGATCAGCAACCGGTCGTGCCCCGGCAAGGGACCGTCGTCTGGCGAGCCGACACCGATCCTGGCGGCCAGGGTCAGCCCTTGCAGAGCGTTATCCGGGCGAGCCTGGACATTCCCGACGCGAGACTGAAGGGCGAGATCACGATCCGGAAGAACATCGATCCGACCTTCTCCGCGTCGCACACGGTCGAGGTCTCGTTCCAGCCGCAGACCGGTGACGTGACATCCGGCATCAAGACGCTCGCGGGGATCGAGATGCGCCAGAACGACACCCAGCCTGGCGCGCCCCTGATCGGATTGAGCGTTCCGGTCACGGACAACCTGTTCCTGGTCGGACTGACCAACGTCGAACCTGCCATGAGCCGCAACGTCGATCTGTTGCGCACCCGCGACTGGTTCTTCTTCGAGACGAGGTTCGGCACGGGGAAACGTGGCGCCTTCCTCTTCGAGAAGGGCGCCACGGGCAATCAGGTGTTCGAGGACGTCTTCAGCCGCTGGTGAGGCTTTCAGTCAGGCGGCGGCGCCCGCCTCGATCTCGGCGACCCTGTTCCGCACGGCCGATTGCAGCTTGTCGAAGGCGCGCACCTCGATCTGACGCACGCGCTCACGCGACACGCCGAACTCGGCCGACAAAGCCTCGAGCGTCATCGGCTCGTCCTGAAGCCGGCGCGCCTCGATGATACGGCGCTCGCGTGCGTTGAGGCTACCCAGCGCCCCGAAGAGGGCCTTGGAGCGGAAACTGCTCTGCTCGCGCTCGGCAAAAATCTGCTCGGGGCTGGCCGAATCATCGACGAGGAAGTCTTGCCGTTCTCCGTCGCCGTCCTCGCGCAACGGGCTGTTGAGCGAGGAATCGCCGCCCAGCCGCCGGTTCATCTCGACGACCTCGTGCTCGTGCACGCCCAACTTCGTCGCGATGATCTTGACCTGGTCCGGCCGCAGATCGCCATCGTCCAGCGCTGCGATCTGGCTCTTCGCCTTCCGCAGATTGAAGAACAGCTTCTTCTGGTTGGCCGTGGTGCCGAGCTTCACGAGCGACCACGAGCGCAGGATGTACTCTTGAATCGAAGCCTTGATCCACCACATTGCATAGGTGGCGAGGCGGAACCCCCGCTCCGGCTCGAAGCGCTTCACGGCCTGCATCAGGCCGACGTTGCCCTCCGAGATGACCTCGCCGATCGGCAGGCCATAGCCGCGGTAGCCCATCGCGATCTTCGCGACGAGGCGCAGGTGGGACGTGACGAGCCTGTGCGCCGCCTTGCTGTCGTTGTGCTCGCGATAACGCTGCGACAGCATGAACTCCTCCTGCGGCTCCAGCAGGGGAAAGCGACGGATCTCGTCGAGATAGCGGGAAAGCCCCGAGTCGCCGGCAAGCACCGGCATCGTGGCAGCGGGCATTTTGACCTCCTTGGTCCCCTCGTCGAGGCGAACCGTTTCGCGGCCGCGACTTCGCCGACCGCCTAGCCAATCTAACTCTATGGCGCGACGTATGGGCGAAAAAATGGCATCGCTCGCCGGCGACGTCTGTCGGTTGAGGAATACTCTCCCGCTCTGATCGCGGGCAATGTGCGCTGGCGCACATCGCGTTTCGCGAGCCGGTCAGAGGGCGAGAGCATCGGCGAGTCGCCGCAGTTCCAAAGGTAGGACGCTCTCGAACAGCAGATGTTCCCGTGTGACGGGATGCTCGAAGCCAAGCGAGCGTGCGTGCAGGGCCTGCCGGCCGAGGTCGCCCAGCGCAGCGCGCGCGTCTTCACCGAGCAGCGCGTGCTTGGTCCGGAAGCCGCTCCCGTACAGCCGGTCTCCGAGCAGAGGATGGCCGAGATGCGCCATGTGAACACGAATCTGGTGCGTCCGGCCCGTCTCCAGGCGACAGTCGACCTGCGAGGCGACGACGCCGTTGCGTCCCTCGAACGGCCGCTCGACCCGGTAATGCGTGATCGCGAACCGGCCGCGATCGGGCTGGACTACGGCCATCTTCTCGCGGTTGGATGAGCTGCGCTGGATCGCCGCCTCGATGGTCCCGGCCTGGCGTGGTGGCGTGCCCCAGACGAAGGCCGTGTAAGCACGCTGCAATGGTCCGCTGCGGCCATGATCGGCGAACTGGGCCGCCAGCCCGTTGTGGGCGCGGTCCGTCTTCGCGACCACCATCAGACCCGACGTATCCTTGTCGAGGCGGTGGACGATACCTGGTCGCTTGACGCCTCCGATGCCCGACAGGCTGGCGCCACAATGCGCGATCAGGGCATTGACGAGGGTGCCGGTCTCGTGGCCACCCGCAGGATGGACGACGAGCCCGGCAGGCTTGTCGATGACGATGAGGTCGTCATCCTCGAGGATGACGACGAGAGGGATCGCCTCCGCCGCGGGTTCCGGGGCGACCGGCTCGGGAATGGTGATCGTGATGGTCTCGCCCGGCTTGAGCCGCCGCGCGGGATCGGACGCCGCAGCACCGTCGATCTCGACGCCACCTTTGGCGATCACGTCCTTCAGGCGCGTGCGGGAGATCGATTCGAAGCGCTCAGCCAGCGCCCGATCCAGCCGCTGACCGGCATCTCCATCTCCGACGGCGATCACCAACGGCTCCACGGGTGTTCCTTCTGATTGCGCGGCGACGGGTCCGAGGCGAAGCACGGCATCCGCCGACTAAAGCTTGCCGACGCCCGCCTGACCCGCTAAACGGCTCGTGAGGCCCGGGCAAGCTCCCATCGTCTAGCGGCCCAGGACGTCGCCCTCTCACGGCGAAAACAGGGGTTCGAGTCCCCTTGGGAGCGCCACCTTACCACAATAAAGTCGCGTTTGGCCGTCGAGCGCCGAACCGGTGTGCCTTATCGATCACAGGGCGTTCCACGAAAGCAACACGCCCCGGACGCGATATATTTAAGACAGTGTAGACTCATTAGTTGGTTTTTTTTGCTTAATGTTTCCATGTCGTGCGGCGTTAGCCCTGTCCAGCGACACAACTCCGCCGCGATTTACAGACCGGTAGCGTTTTGTTAGGGTCCGACCGCTTCCTAGGAGATTCATAATTATGGTCGATTTGACAAACGGCGACGATTTCGCAAACGGCACGGTAGCCGGCGACGTAATTAACGGTCTGGACGGCGACGACACGATCAACGGAAGGGCAGCCAACGACCTGCTCACGGGCGGCGACGGCGACGACGAGCTCAACGGCAACTCCAGCGAGGATACGCTCTTCGGTGGCGACGGCGACGACGAGCTCAACGGCGGTTCCGGTGACGATTTCATTTATGGCGAGGCCGGTGATGACGTGATCGCGGCCGGCCAGGGCGACGACGTCGTCCTCGGTGGCGACGGTGACGACGAGATCACCGGTGGTGCAGGACAGGACCGCATTTTCGGCGGTGACGGCGACGACAATCTGAGCGGCGGCGCCGGCAACGATCTGCTGGACGGCGGCGACGGCGACAACGTGCTGCGCGGCGGCGCGGGCAACGACACGTTCAGGATCACCGGCGACGGCAACAACACGATCAACGGTTTCAATCCGGCCGACGATCGGATCGTGGTCGAAGTGCCCGGCGTCGACGATTTCGACGACATCAACTGGGTTCAGGTCGACGGCAACACCGTCGTCGGCGTTCTTCCCAATGGCGGGACGATCCTCGTGAACGGGGCCGGACCGCTGACCATCGACGACCTCCGGAATGATGACGATTCCGAGTACTGCTTCATGGCGGGCACGATGATCGCCACGCCGGACGGCGAGAAGGCGATCGAGACCCTCGAGGTCGGCGATCTCGTCCTCGCAGCCGGCGGAGGTACGGTTCCGGTCAAGTGGCTGGCCAAGCAGACCGTGGCGCGCGTGTTCGAGGCTTCGGATCGCGCCCGTCCGGTCGTGGTCAAGGCCGGCGCCCTCGGCGTCAACGTGCCGAAGCGCGACCTGATTCTCTCGCGCGACCATGCCATCCTGATTGACGGCGTGCTCGTTCAGGCAGGCGCTCTGCTCAACGGCACGACGGTGGTGGAGATGGCCGAAACCCCGGCCCGGTTCGCGTACTACAACATCGAGTGCGACGCGCATGAACTCGTGATCGCCGAGGGTGCGATCTGCGAAACCTTCGTCGACAACGTCCAGCGCGACGTGTTCGACAATCACGCTGATTACGTCGCGCGCTACGGCACGCCCGCCGCGATCGCCGAACTGGACCTGCCGCGGGTCAAGGCGCCGCGTCAGCTTCCTGGCAGCGTTCGCCGCATCGTGGCCGATCGTGCGGCGGCGCTCGCACCGCGCCTGGCCGTCGCTGCGTAAAGCCGGCGGTCAGCCCGCGAGGGCGACCTCATGATCGACGGCGCGCTCCCCGAGGGCGCGCCGTTTTCGTTGTGAGGCCGTCCGTCGGACCGATCGCCGTTCAGATCTCGAACGGGCGCTGCGAGTCGAAGGCCGGATCGCGACGGCCGATCACCCAGTGGTTCGGGGTCTGCG
>CAZVMY010000234.1:0-5437 GCA_964628955.1 uncultured Methylocystis sp. | reverse complement strand
GTAGACGACCTTGTGAGCCCGACGTGAGGCGTTCAGGGTGTCGAGGATGGGCTGCCGGAAGCGGCAGGGTTCGGAGAAGAGCGCCAGCGGCAGCGGATCGTGCTCCTCCGGCCGATAGTCGCGCGCGGCGACCCAGACGAGCGGCTCCACGCGCAGCAGTTCTCCCACCGGATTGGCGTGATCGCGGGTGATGATCGCGAGGTCGAGTTCCTTCCGGCTGATTCGCTGTTCGAGGCGCTGGGAGAGGTCGCAGCTGACCTCGATCGTTACCGTCGGGTTTTGCGCAACGAAACGGCCGATGATGGGCTTGATGAACGGGTCCATCCAGTCGTCGGGAATGCCGATCCGCAGCGGACCGCCGGTCTTCGAGACCATCACGTGATCGAGCAGGTGCCGTTCGAGTGCGAGCCAGCGGCGGCCCTCGCCGAGCAGACGCTCCCCAGCCTCGGTGACCCGGATGCCGCGCGACCCGCGTTTCAGGAGCTTGTGACCGAGGCTGGCTTCCAGATCGGCGATGCGGGTCGAGATCGCGGACTGGGTTCGTCCCAGACTGGCGGCTGCCGAGGTGAAGCCGCCCGTATCCACGACGGCGATGAACATTTCCACCGCGAATGGATCGATGTGCCTCATCATCGTCTTCCCTGATGCGACGATCGCGACAATCGATTTTTCGTTCGCGCCTCAACTGGTTAGCATCCATCCCACGGATTGGAAGTGACGTGTGCGAGAGCCTTGCGATCCGTCCGCGTCCGGCACGGAACCACAGCGGCCAGGCACAGACGAGAACCGGAGGACGGTCATGACGTTGGGAAGGCGGCCTCGATGACGGATCTCCCGCAGTTCACGCCGCGCGCCGCGGCCGTCGTCCTCGGGCTGCTCGCCAGCGGCGCGTCGCCGACCCGCGCGAGCGCCTTGTCCCAGGGCCTCCGCTTCGACACGCGCAGCGCGCTCTGCGAGGTCCGGTCAGGGATGTTGCGCGTCAAGGGCGCGGTCCTGATCGAGGTCGCGTCCGGCATGGTGCTGGTCGCTCCCGGTCGGGTTCTGGAACGATTGTTCGACCATTGCGCGCATATCGTCGCGGTGGACATCGTCGAACGTCGCCTGGTCGACCGGAACGATGCCGCGGCCTCGTCGGTGTTGAGCCGACCCACGCTGCATTCCTAGCCGTGTCCTGGGCGGAGAATGATGAGCACGCGATCGACGTCCTCCGGATCGGCTTTCGCGCTGCTGCTGCTCGGGGCGACCCTGATCGGGTTTTCCTCCGTGCTCGTGCGGCTTTCAGGCGCCGAGCCGGCCACGGCCGCGTTCTGGCGCATGGTTACGGCGCTGCCGGTGCTGGTGATCTGGGCTGCGGCCGAACGGCGCCGGGTGCCGCCGGCGCATCTTCGGGGGGCGTGGCTCCCTTACGCGGCCGCCGCCGGCCTGGCTTTCGCGGCCGACATGATCTTCACCAACGTCGCCCTGCGGAACACGACGATCGCCAACACGATCGTGCTCGTGCATCTCGCGCCGCTGTTCGTGGTTCTTGCCGTCTGGATCGTTCTGGGCCAGCGGCCGACGCTGCGGATCACCGGCTCTCTTGCGTTGGCGATCGCGGGCGCGGTGCTGCTCGTCCAGTCGAGCCGCATGACCGGTGGCGGGGAGGCGACGACGCTGGGCGATCTGGCCGCGATCACCGCCAGCGTGTTCTACGCGGCCTTCATCATGGCGGTCGGGCGCGCCCGGCAGACGGCCGGGACGGGTGTGGTGAGCTGCGTCTCGACGCTGACCTGCGGCGCCGCCTGCGGTCTCGCGGCAGTGGCGCTCGGCGAGACGATCTGGCCGCAGAGCCTGTTCTCGTTCGCGATGCTCGCGATCATGGGCGTCGTCTGCCATGCGATCGGGCAGGGCCTGTCGGCCTTCGCGCTCGGCACGCTCAGTCCCTCGGTCACCTCGGTCGTGCTCGTCTACGGCGTGCTGGTCACGGTGCTGAGCGGCTGGGCGGTGTTCGGCGAGCTGCCGAGCCTCCTCCAGTGGCTGGGCGGTGCAGCCGTGATGGCGGCCGTCGTGATCTGCCGCCCCAGATGACGCTCCAACCCTCTCGAAAGGTCATGATCCGATGAAGGACTGGGCCGCTCCGCCGTTCCCGCCCCGCACGACGCTCGACGGCCGCGCGGCCCGTCTGGAGCCCCTCGACCCCGGCCGCCACGCGGCCGATCTGTGGCGGGCCCTGGCCGGCGCCGATCTGGTCTGGGAGTATCTGCCGATCGGGCCTTTCGCGGACGAGGCCTCCTACCGGGCCGCGCTCGAGCGCATGAGCGAACGGACCGACATCGTCCCCTACGTGATCGTCGACCGGCAGGACGACCTGCCGAAGGGCCATCTGTGGATGATGGAGATCAGGCCGGAGCACGGCGTCATCGAGGTCGGATTCATCACCTTCTCGCCGGCCTTGCAACGCACGCGCGCCGCGACCGAAGCGATCTACCTGATTGCGCGCCGAAGCTTCGAACTTGGCTATCGGCGGCTGGAGTGGAAATGCAACGAGCAGAACCGCCCGTCCAAGCGCGCTGCGCTGCGCTTCGGATTCACCTTCGAAGGGCTTTTCCGGCAGCACATGATCGTCAAGGGACGCAGCCGCGATACGGCCTGGTACTCGATCCTGGACACGGAATGGCCAGCCCGCCGCCAGGCGTTCGAGGCATGGCTTGACGAGGCCAATTTCGACGGCTCCGGCCGGCAGCGCTCACCGCTGATGGAGATGGGCGCCCGCTATTCGGGGTCGAGCGTCGTCGGCGCAGTTTACAGCCGGGACCGGGCCTGAACGCGCCGGCCATGGCCGCCATCCGCGTCGGCGCCTAGCCTCGACCGTGCGCGCCCGACGCGATCACTTCTTGCCGAGGCCGAATCCGCCGAAGCGCTGGTTGAACTTCGAAAGACGCCCGCCGCGGTCCATCAGCTGCTGCGTGCCACCGGTCCAGGCCGGGTGGGTCTTGGGATCGATGTCGAGGTTCAGCGTGTCGTTGGGCTTGCCCATCGTGGAGCGCGTCGTGAACGACGTGCCGTCGGTCATCACGACCTTGATGAAGTGATACTGCGGATGCGTGTCGGCCTTCATGGCGGCGTGCCCTTGCGGAATGAGCGGCCGGGACGGACGGCCGATGCCGTCCAGACCATCGGGCCGGGTCTGAATGCGAAGCGGCGCATATATCGCAGCGGACCTTTCGACACAAGGCGCCCTGCCGCGCTTTCGGCCATGGCCCGGATGTGCGATGGCAGCCAACCGAATTCGAGCCGCGATGTCCCGTGTGTCCCAGTCCAGCGCCATGACCGATGCCCCGACCGACCGACCGCCGCCCGCCGCGCGGCCGCGCACGTCGCTGAGAGCCCTGCTGCCGCTGGTGCCGTTCGCGCTCAGCTACCGGGGCCGGATCGCCGTTGCGGTCGTCGCGCTGGTGGTCGCTTCCGCCGCCACGCTGGTGATCCCGACCGCGGTGCGCCGCGTGATCGATTTCGGCTTCTCGCAGGAGAATGCCGACCTGATCGGGGCCTATTTCGGCGTGCTGGGCCTGGTCACGGCCGTGCTCGCCGTGTCCAGCGCCATCCGCTACTATCTCGTCATCACGCTGGGCGAGCGGATCGTCGCAGACCTGCGAAAGGCCGTGTTCGATCACCTGACCCGGCTGGATGCCGCGTTCTACGACGTGTCGCGGTCCGGCGAGCTCGTGTCGCGGCTGACGGCGGACACGACGCAGATCAAGTCCGCCTTCGGGGCCAGCGCCTCGATCGCGCTGCGCAATGTCGTGCTCTTCTTGGGCGCCATCGCGATGATGGTGATCACCAGCCCGAAGCTCTCGGCGCTCGTGCTCATCGCCATCCCCGTCATCGTCCTGCCGCTCGTCGGCGCGGGGCGCTCGGTGCGCGAACGGTCGCGCATCGCGCAGGATGCGCTCGCTGAAACCTCGGCTTATGCGACGGAGCAGATCGGTGCGGCGCGCACCATGCAGGCGTTCGGCGCTGAGGAGCGCGCGCGCCAGCGATTCGCCGGCGCGGTCGAGCTGGCATTCCGGACCGCGGCGCAATCGACACAGGCGCGCGCGCTGCTGACGGGCGTCGCGATCTTCCTGATCTTCGCCAGCATCATCGGCATTCTCTGGCTCGGCGCGCGCGACGTGATCGCGGGCGAGATCACGCCCGGCCGGCTGTCGCAGTTCATCCTCTATGCCGTCTTCGCCGCGAGCGCGCTCAGCCAGCTCTCCGAGGTCTGGAGCGAAGTCTCGGCCGCCGCCGGCGCGGCCGGGCGCATCGCCGAATTGATCGAGACGCGCCCGGCGGTGGCCGAGCCCGCGCGTCCCGTCCCGCTGCCTCGTCCGGCGATCGGACGGATCGCGTTCGAGAGCGTCTCGTTCGCCTATCCGACGCGGCAGGAGGCGGTCGCCGTCGGTCCGCTCGACATCGTCGTGGAGCCGGGCGAGCGGGTCGCGATCGTCGGGCCGTCCGGCGCCGGCAAGAGCACCCTCTTCCAGCTTCTCATGCGCTTCTACGATCCCACGGCAGGGCGCATCCGGATCGACGGCGCCGACATCCGCACGGTGGCGCTGGCCGATCTGCGCCAGCGCATGGCGCTGGTCGCCCAGGAGCCGGCGGTCTTCTCGGGCACGATCGCCGAGAACCTTCGCTATGCGAAACCCGGCGCCAGCGACGCCGAGATCGTGGCCGCGGCGGAGCAGGCCTCGGCCGACGCGTTCATCCGACGCCTGCCGGAGGCCTATGAGGCGCGCGTCGGCGAACGCGGCATCACGCTCTCGGGCGGCGAGCGCCAGCGGCTCGCGATCGCCCGCGCGATCCTGAAGGACGCGCCGATCCTGCTCCTCGACGAGGCGACCTCGGCGCTCGACGCCGAGAACGAGGCCGCGGTGCAGGCCGCGCTCGACCGGCTGATGCAGGGCCGCACGACGCTGGTCGTCGCGCACCGGCTCGCGACGGTGCTCCAGGCCGATCGCATCCTCGTGATGGATCACGGCCGCATCGTCGAGGAGGGCACGCACACCAGCCTCGTGCAGCAGGGCGGGCTGTACGCGCGGCTGGCCCGGCTGCAGTTCGACCTGTCGACGGCGGAGCTGGCGCTCTAGAGCGACGCCCAGACGAAGCGGGCGGAGACGACGGCGAGGAACAGGCCGAAGGCGAGTTCGAGCTGGCGTTTGGGCAGTTTGTGCGCGATCGAGGCGCCCATCGGCGCCACCAGCGTCGAGGTGGGGATCATCAGCACCAGCGCCAGGACCGAGACGTAGCCCAGCGAGAGCGGCGGAAGCAGATCCATCTTCGGCCAGCCGGCATAGACGAAGCCGAGCGTGCCCGGGATCGAGATCAGCACGCCGAGCCCCGACGAGGTCGCCACCGCCTGATGGATCGGCCGGCCGTAGAACAGCATGAACAGGCTGGACAGCTGGCCGCCGCC
>CAZVMY010000233.1:0-5489 GCA_964628955.1 uncultured Methylocystis sp. | reverse complement strand
CATCGCCTATCAGCTCGACGGCCGGCGCACCTATGCGCTCGAAGGCTCGATCTTCATCGCCGGCGCCGCCGTGCAATGGCTGCGCGACGCATTGAAGGTCATCGGCCACGCCGCCGACAGCGGCACGCTCGCGGCCGATGCCGATCCCGAACAGGAGGTCTACCTGGTGCCGGCTTTTACCGGCCTGGGCGCGCCCTACTGGGATGCGGCGGCGCGCGGCGCCATGTTCGGCCTGACGCGAAACACGGGTCGCGCGGAATTCGCGCGTGCGGCGCTGGAGAGCGTCTGTTTCCAGACGCGCGATCTGATCGAGGCGATGCGCGCCGACTGGACGGCGGGGGGCGGGACCGACACCGTGCTGCGGGTCGACGGTGGCATGACCGCGAGCGACTGGACGATGCAGCGCCTCGCCGACATCCTGGCCGCGCCCGTTGACCGGCCGCGGGTGCTGGAGACGACCGCGCTCGGCGCCGCGTATCTGGCCGGCTTTCGCGCGGGTCTCTATCCGGCGCCGGCGCGCTTCGCCGAAGGCTGGGCGCTCGACCGCAGGTTCGAGCCGATGCTCGACCCGACCATTCGTGACAGGCGTTATGCCGGCTGGAAGGACGCGGTGCGCCGCACGCTCGGGCCGATCGGCGGTTAGGCCGTCGGCGCGCTCAGGAGGCGATCGGCAGGAAACCGACCGGATCGCCGAGTCTGACGGGACCGCTCGT
The DNA here is from genome assembly GCA_964628955.1 of uncultured Methylocystis sp. Lineage (GTDB taxonomy): Bacteria > Pseudomonadota > Alphaproteobacteria > Rhizobiales > Beijerinckiaceae > CAZVMY01. The sequence goes on along the minus strand of CAZVMY010000233.1, from coordinate 4,776 downwards.
CGCGTCGATCATCGCGAGCCCCTCCGCTGCACACAGCGCCGTCGTGCGACCGAACGACCCCGCGAGTTCGACCCGCAGACCTTCGGGAGTCGGAACGAGGCGGGCGGGCAGCGCCTCGGCCCGGCCGGGTTCGCGGTCGCGGGCGAACGCCGCGCGCTCGGGACGGATCGGCAATCGGGTTGCCGTCAGCCCCAGCCGCGCCGCGATCAGCGCCGATGCGAAGAGATGCAGCACGACGGCGACGGCATAGGGCGAGCCCGAGAGACCCAGCACGACTGCGGTATCGCGGTCTGGTTCGGATGGTGAGAAGACGAGAGGCTTGGCCGGCTTCAGCGCGGCTCGAACGACGCCGACCTGCCGACCCGCCGCCGTCAGCAGCCGTGCGAGCGGGCCGTCTTCCGCGCCGAGGCTGTCGCCGACGCACAGCACGAGATCGGCTGCCGTAAGGGCGGCCCGGAGCGAGGCGGCAGTCAGCGTCCGTCGCGCCACCCTGACGGCCGGACTGGCTACCATCGCCTCGGCCAGCAGTCCCTGTGGCGTCGGCTCACCAGAGGGGTTGGATTCCAGAAGCGCCAGACGGAGAACCGGCCGCACCGTGACGGATCCATGGCCGCCCGTCGCGATCAGGGCGAGGTGGCGTCCGCCCAGAACCGTTCCGCCTGCGATCAGCAGGTCACCGGGCGCAGCCTCCTCGCCAAGCCGCCGGACGTTGTCGCGGACAGGATTGCGTCGGACATCGATGACGTCGCCAGCGGCGTCGGCATGCGTGATCAGCGAGACAGCCGCCGTCCCGGCTGGAACGGGCGCTCCCGTGGTGATCGTCGACGCTTCGTCCGGAGCGAGGGCCCGACCGGCCGGCACGAGCCTGAACCGCCCGTCACGGCGCGTGCCGAGCGCATAGCCGTCCATGACCGCGTGATCGTGCGGCGGGATCGGACACCCCGCCACGACTGGCGTCGCGAGAACGCGGCCTCGCGCCTGCGTCAGCGGCAGCGTCTCCGAGCCGGCCATGCCCGCGACCAAGCGGAAGAACTGCGCCCGCAGGGTCTCGACCGAATACGGAACGGGGCGGGCCGTCCTTGCGTCGCGGTCGGTCACGGTCGGCGCGTCAGCTCCAGCGCGAGACGTAATCGGCCGCCGCTGGTTTCGTCCGCGCGGGGATGCGCTCCCGTGGGGTGCCGATAGCGATCGTGGCGACGAGGCTCTCCGTCGTGCCCAGTGCGAAGGCGAGCCGCATGGCATGGGTTTCGAGCAGCCGGCCCGACGATATGCCACAGCCGAAACCCATCGATTCGGCGGCGAGCCACAGATTCTGGAGGGCGCAACCGATGGTCAGCCACTGATCGGACATGCCGATCTTGGGGTGGTCGGGCTGGAAACGGGCGACCATGATCACGGTAGCGGGGGCGGTCAGCGCCTTTTCCCGCGCCTTGCGGATTCCCTGGGGCTCCATATCGGGGATCGCTTCGCGGATCGCGGCTTCGCTGAGCTCGGCGAAAGCGTCGCGGCCTTCTTCCGGGATGATCACGAACCGGAACGGAACGAGCTTGCCGTGATCGGGCGCGGCCAGCGCAGCGTCGAGCATCCGGCCGAGTTGGCCCTCGTCCGGCCCCGGCTGCGTCAGCCCGAGCGCGCCGACATGGCGCCGGCGGAAGATCGTGTCGAGAACCGGGTTCATGGCGCGCTCTGCTCTGCGGGGAGATCGGGTCGAAGTGCCGTGACCTGTGGCAAAGCGCGAGCGATCCGTCCAGAGCCGGACCCGCCATGTTGCGCCGGGTCCACTATCGCTCGCGCTTCGCAGCGGCCGTCCAGAATCTTCAACACGGACTGCGCGGATTCGCGCATTACCATGATGACGTGTCGCCAAGGGCCGGGATGAAAGGGGAATGACGGGGCAACGGTTGGACCGGAGGGACCCCGCGGCCCGTGCCGCCGGCCTTCTGCTGCGCATCGGCTTCGGGCTGCTCGTCGTGGTCCTGCCGGTCGCGGCCGTCTACTCGCGCCGGGCCGTCTTCATTCTCGCGCCGATCGGCGCGCTGGTCATGATCATCGCGTCGGCGGTGATGGAGGAGACACCGGACCCAAGGAGCGGACTGAAGCGGCTCCTGTCCGGTCCCACAGGCCTCGCCTGCGCCTTCCTCGCGGCCTGGTCGGGCCTGTCACTGCTGTGGACGCCGTTTCCTGCCGAGGCTGCCGAGCGCCTCTTCCGCGTGCTCGGCGCGCTCGTGCTGGCTGCGGGTGCGGCTCTCGCGCTGCCGGAGCGAATGCGGGCCTCGAACCTCTACCTTCTTCCGGTCGGGACGGGAGCGGCGGCGATGCTGCTGCTCTCGAACCTGCTGCTTCCCGGGCGCGGATCCGAAGGCATCACCCTCGAGCGCGGCCTGATCACGGTGACGCTGCTCGCCTGGCCGGCGGTCGCCTGGCTGGCGATCAAGCGGCGCAGCGTGCCGGCCATGCTGATCGCCGCGCTCGTGGGGTTCGCCGGATTGTTCGGTCGTGTCCCCGATATCCTTCCGGCGCTGGTCGCGGGCTCGGTGGTGCTCGGCGGCGCCATGGTCAATCCGCGCGCGGTCGGCCAGGCCGTCGGCGCCGTTATGGCGGGCATGGTGCTCCTGACGCCGCTCGCGATCCTCGTGCTTGCGCCGCTTCTGGGCGGCGCCGGCGACCTCGGTCGTCTCGCGCTCGTATGGTCGGAGGTGCTGCTTTCCGATCCGATCGGCATCATCACCGGCCACGGCCTCGACACGGCGTTGCGCAGCCGCGTCACGAGCGTGCTGACCAGCGAAGCGCCACGCAGCCTGCTGTTCGAGGTCTGGTACGAACTCGGCATTCTCGGTTCGCTGGCGACGGCGGTGGCGCTCGGCTTCGGCGCCGCCCGGACTGGCCTCGTCGGGCCTCTCGTCGCTCCCTTCGCGCTCGGCGGCATGACCTTCGCCTTCACGCTCGCGGTGATCGGGCTCGGCACGGCCCAGACGTGGTGGCTGTCGGCGCTCGGCATCGCGGCCGTGGCGTTCGCGGCGGTGGCGAACGGGCAATACCGGACGGTCCGGCCAAGGGCGACGGCCCGGCCGGTCGTCTGATCGCCCTCAAGCGCTGGCGACCAACGGCATCAGCATCCGCCGGCCTTCCTCGACGGCGTGGCAGGCGACGCCGTCGATCGCGGCCGGGGCCTCGCTGCGGCACCGGTCGTTCGCGAGCGGGCAGCGCGGATGGAAGGCGCAGCCGGACGGCGGATCGATCGGGCTCGGGATTTCGCCCTGCACGGGCGTGCGCGGCCGGCCGGTCATGCCGAGATCGGGCACCGCGTCGAGCAGCATGCGCGTGTAGGGGTGGCGCGGCTGGTCGAACAACCGGCGCGCCGGCGCGACCTCGACGAGCCTTCCGAGATACATGACGCCGATGGTCGTCGCCATATGCCGGACGACGGCGAGGTTGTGACTGATGAACAGATACGTCAAACCCAGCCGGTCCTGAAGATCGCGCATCAGGTTCAGGATTTGAGCCTGGACGGACACGTCGAGCGCGGAGGTCGGCTCGTCGCAGACGATGAACTCGGCGTTGGAGGCGAGCGCCCGCGCGATGGCGATGCGCTGGCGTTGGCCGCCCGAAAACTGATGCGGGAACTTGCCACGATCGTCGGGACTCAGTCCGACGAGCTGCAGCAGCTCGCCGACCCTCGCTTCGATCTCCGCATTCGAGCCCAGGAGCGAAAAGGCACCGATGGGTTCGGCGATGATGGCGCCTACCCGCCAGCGCGGATTGAGCGAGGCGTAGGGGTCCTGGAAGACCATCTGGATCTTGCGGCGAAGCTGTTCGCGGAGCTGATTGTCCGCCGCGCCCGTCATCGAGACGCCCATCACCCGAACCTCGCCGCCCGTGGGCGGCAGCAGACCCACCACCATCCGCGCGACGGTGGACTTGCCGGATCCGGATTCGCCCACGAGCGCGAAGGTTTCACCCCGGGCGATCTCGAACGAAACGCCGTCCACGGCCTTGAGGAACAGCCTGGGCGCGCGTTCCAGCACGCGTTCGAGCCAGGGCTTCGAGACGTCGAAGGTCCGCCTGAGGTCGCGGACGACGACGAGCGGCGACGCTTCCGCCGACGGCAACCGGCTTCCCGCGCTCATGCGGTCATCCTCGCCTCGTCGGCATAGAGCCAGCAGGCAACCTGGGACGACCCGACCGGAAGCGGCACGGGCTGTTCCACCACGCAGCGCGCGAAGGCCTTGGGGCAGCGGGGATTGAACGCGCAGCCACGCGGAATGGACTGCAGGCGGGGCATCGACCCGGGTATCTGGGCGAGACGCTGCGCGTCTGTCACCAGCGTGGGGATCGCACCCATCAGGCCGCTGGCATACGGATGGCGCGCGTGCTGCACGACCTCGCGCACGGGGCCGATCTCGGCGATGCGGCCCGCATACATCACCGCCACGCGGTCTGCCGTCTCGGCGATCACCCCCATGTCGTGCGTGACCAGCATCACCGCCGTGCCGTGATCCTTGCAGAGTTTGCGCAGCAGCGTGATGATCTGTGCCTGAACCGACACGTCGAGCGCCGTGGTCGGCTCGTCGGCGATGATCAGTTCGGGCTCGGCCGCCAGCGCCAGCGCGATCACCACGCGCTGCCGCATGCCACCGGAGAACTCGTGCGGGTAGCCGTCGATCCTCTTCTCGGGGGCCGGGATGCCGACCTCGGTCAGGAGCATGATGGCGCGCTGGCGCGCCTGCCGCCGGTCCATCTCGGTATGGGTCATGATCGGCTCGATCAGCTGTTCGC
>CAZVMY010000232.1:0-5515 GCA_964628955.1 uncultured Methylocystis sp. | reverse complement strand
CTCGTCAATCGCATGCCGTTCTACGCGCTGATCTTCATGGTGCTCACCATGGCCAATGTCGGGCTGCCGGGGACGTCCGGCTTCGTCGGTGAGTTCCTCACGCTCATGGGTGCGTTCAGGGCCGATACGACGGTGGCGTTCGTGGCGACGGTCGGGGTGATCCTGTCGGCGGCCTATGCGCTCTGGCTCTACTCGCGGATGATATTCGGACCGATCACCAGTCCGGCGCTTGCCAGCATCCCCGATCTCGACCGCCGCGAGGTGGCGCTGCTGGTGCCGCTCGTGCTGCTGGTCATCTATTTCGGCGTCCAACCCGGCCCGGTGCTGAACGCCTCCGCCGCGGCGATCGATCCGATCGTCGCCAAGGTGCAGTCCGTGACCGGTGCGGCGAAGCTCGCCGCGGCGGCGCCCTGAACGCCGCGTCCCAAGCAGGATATCCCGCGATGTTCACGTCGGTCGATCTCACCGTTCCCGCGTTTGGCCCGGCCCTTCCGGAGATCGTGCTCGCCGCGGGCGCGCTCGTGATGCTGCTGATCGGCGCGATCCGCGGCCGGTCCAGCGTCGATTTCATGAACTGGCTCGCTGTCGGCCTGCTCGCGCTCGTGATGGTGATCATCATCGAACAGTCGGACGGGCGCGTGACGACCTTCAACGGCGGCTTCATCGTCGACGGCTTCGCCCGCTTCATGAAGGTGCTGACGCTGATCGGCTCGATCTCGGCGCTTCTGCTGTCGCTCGCCTATCTCAAGGCGGAGAAGATCGCGGCCTTCGAGTATCCGATCCTGGTCGTGCTGGCGACACTCGGCATGCTGATGATGATCTCGGCCAACGACCTCATCAGCCTCTATCTCGGGCTCGAACTGCAATCGCTGGCGCTCTACGTGGTGGCCTCGATCAACCGCGACGACGTCCGGTCGTCGGAGGCCGGGCTGAAGTACTTCGTGCTGGGCGCGCTGTCGTCGGGCATGCTGCTCTACGGCGCCTCGCTCATCTACGGCTTCACCGGCAACGTGTCGTTCGAGGCGATCCAGGCCGTCCTGACCGGGCCGCAATCGACGGGCGCGGTGTTCGGCCTCGTGTTCATCGTCGCGGGCCTGGCGTTCAAGGTCTCCGCAGTGCCGTTCCATATGTGGACTCCGGACGTCTACGAGGGTGCTCCCACGCCCGTGACGGCCTTCTTCGCCGGCGCTCCAAAGATGGCGGCCATGGCGCTGTTCACGCGTGTCCTGATCGACGCCTTTCCCGGGATCACGCCACAGTGGCAGCAGATCGTCGCCTTCATCTCGATCGCCTCGATGGGACTGGGCGCCTTCGCCGCCATCGGACAGAGCAACCTCAAGCGGCTGATGGCCTATTCCTCCATCGGCAACATCGGCTATGCCCTGGTCGGTCTTGCTGCCGGCACCGAGGCGGGCGTGCAGGGGGTCGCGGTCTACATGGCGACCTATCTGGTGATGACCATCGCCGTCTTCGCCTGCATCCTTGCGCTGCGCAGCGAGCGCGGGCGGGTGGAGACGATCGAGGACCTTTCGGGACTGTCGCGGACCCGGCCCGGCGTCGCGGCCGTCCTGGCGATCACGATGTTCTCACTGATCGGCATTCCACCGCTGGCCGGGTTCTTCGGCAAGTTCTACGTGTTCGCGGCGGCGATCAACGCGAAGCTGTTCGTGCTCGCCGTCATTGGCGTGGTGGCGAGCGTCGTGTCGGCCTTCTACTATCTGCGGATCGTCAAGGTCATGTACATGGATGAACCGCGAGGCGGCTTCCAGCCGATGCCGGCCGAGATCAGGGTGGTGATGGGCTTCGCCCTGGTGATCGTGCTGCTCTTCGTGCCGCTCGCCGGGCCGATCGTCTCCGCGGCCGAAGCGGCTGCCAAGTCGCTGTTCTGAGCTGATGCGGCTTTCGGCCGCCGCGGTTGCGGCAGGACACGACCTTCTCGCCGTCGATCGTGTCCACTCGACCATGGATCTGGCACGCGAGGCGTTCGCGGGTCGTCCCCTCTGGGTGGTCGCGCGCGAGCAGACGGCGGGCAGGGGACGGCATGGCCGCGCCTGGGCCAGCCCGCCGGGCAACCTGCATGTCAGCTTCGCCATCGACGCGCCGTGCCCGCCGCCCGAACAGCCGAAGCTCGGTTTCATGGCCGGGCTCGCGCTGGTGGAGAGCATCGCCGCCGTCGTGCCATCGTTGGCCGGCCTCGGCCTGAAATGGCCCAACGATGTGCTCGTCGATGACGCGAAGCTCGCCGGGCTCCTCGTGGAGGGCGGCGGCACCGTCATCTTCGGGATGGGGGTCAATCTCGTCGCGCATCCGGCCGATCTTCCCTACGCGGCGACCGATCTCCTGCGGGAAGGGTTCGCCGTCACGCCGGACGCCCTGTTCGAGCGCCTCACCGCCGAACTCGTCGATGGGCTGGATCATTTTGCGGGCGGCGCGGGTTTCGATCGGGTCCGGATCCGCTGGCTTGCTCGTGCCGCGCATCTGCGAACCGATGTCGTCGTCCGGCAACCGGATGGCACTCTCCACGGCCGGTTCGTCGATCTCGCCGGCGATGGCGCAATGCTGCTCGAAACGCCGGGCGGCGTGCTGCGGATCAGCGCGGGCGACGTCTTTCCGCTCGACAGGCGGGAGTGGGCGCAGCATGGGTAGGCGCACCTCCGTTCTGTCGGTCGGTTTGCTAGGAGAACGGAATGGCGGGTGACCTTTTCTTCGTGCCGCTCGGCGGGCTCGGCGAAATCGGCATGAACTGCGCGCTTTATGGCCTCGGCCAGGGCGCCAAGGGCAAGTGGCTTCTGGTCGATGTCGGCGTGTCGTTTGCCGGGGAGGACGTTCCCGGAGTCGATCTCGTGCTGCCTGACATCCAGTTCGTCGAGCGCGAGCGCGCGAACCTCGTCGGGATCGTCATCACGCATGCGCATGAGGACCATTTCGGCGCCCTCGTCGATCTCTGGCCGCGACTGCGTGCGCCGGTCTACATGACGCGGTTCGCCGCGAGCCTGCTCGAGGCGCGAAGGCTGTCGGAGCCTGGCGCGCCGAAGCTGCCCGTCCACGTGATCGAGCAGGGCAGCAGGCACAAGATCGGCCCGTTCGACGTCGAGTTCGTGCCGGTCGCGCATTCGATCCCCGAAGCCTGCGCGCTCGCGATCCGTACGGAGTCCGGCACGATCCTGCACACGGGCGACTGGAAGACCGATCCGACGCCGGTGATCGGCCGGTCGACCGACGAGAGCCGTCTCGCCGCGATCGGCGACGAGGGCGTGCTCGCCATGATCGGCGATTCGACCAACATCTTCCGGGAGGGCGTTTCGCCGTCGGAGATGGAGGTCGCCGCGACGCTGCGGAAGCTGATCGCCGGCGCGCCGCACCGCGTCGCCGTGACCACGTTCGCCTCCAACGTGGCTCGCCTCCGAGCGGTCGCCGAGGCCGCGCTCGCGGTCGGGCGCGAGGTCGTGGTGGCGGGCAGGGCCATGGACCGCGTCGTCGACGTCGCTCGAGAGATGGGCATGCTCGATGGCCTGCCGGGCTTCCGCAGCATCGACGCCTACGGCTATCTGCCGCGCGACAAGGTCGTGGCGCTTTTGACAGGCAGCCAGGGAGAGCCGAGGGCGGCGCTGGCACGCGTCGCCGCCGACCAGCATCCCGATCTGTCGCTCACGGCAGGCGACCGTGTGATCTTTTCGTCCCGCACCATCCCCGGCAACGAGAAGGCCGTGGGCGCGATCATCAACAACCTCGCCCGCCGAGACGTCGAGGTCGTCACCGACCGCACGGAACTTGTCCACGTGTCGGGACATCCGCGCCGTGACGAAGTCCGCCGCATGTACGACTGGGTCCGGCCGAAGATCGCCATTCCCGCACATGGCGAGGCGGCCCATCTCACGGAGCACGCCGCCTTCGCGCGGGCGCTGGGTGTTCCGACGGTGATCCGCGCGTTCAACGGCGACGTCGTGCGGCTTACGGGGGAAGTGGGCGTCGTCGATCAGATCGAGGCTGGCCGCACCTACAAGGACGGGAACGTCATCCTCAACGCAGCGTCGGGCGCCATCGTCGAGCGACGCAAGCTGGCCGTCGCCGGCATGGTGTCGGTGGCGATCGCCATGGACGAGAAGGGAGCCCTGGCGTCCGATCCGGAGATCGAGCTCGCCGGGCTTCCGTCCCAAACCGCGGACGGCGAGACGATGGAGAGCTTCGTTCTCGACGCGGTAGAGGAGATCGTCGACAGCCTGCCCAAGGGCAAGCGCCGGGATCCGGACGCGGTCCAGGAGATTGTGCAGCGGGCCCTCAAGGCGGCGATCGGCCGTGAGTGGGGCAAGAAGCCCTATTGCCACGTGCTGGTCGTGGTCGTCTGAGGCGTGAGGTCGGGATGATCGGCCAGCTGAACCACGTGGCGATCGCCGTGCCGGATCTCTCGGCCGCCGCCGCCGTCTACCGCGGCTGGCTGGGCGCGCGGGTCTCGGAGCCGCAGATTCTGCCGGAGCACGGCGTCACGGTCGTGTTCGTCGAACTTCCCAACACCAAGATCGAACTTCTCGAACCGCTCGGCGAGCATTCGCCGATCGGACGCTTCCTCGAACGCAATCCTGATGGCGGGATCCACCACGTCTGTTACGAGGTCGCCGATCTGATTGCGGCCCGCGACCGGCTGCTGGCGGCCGGCGCCCGCATCCTCGGCGACGGTCAGCCGAAGATCGGCGCTCATGGCCGGCCGGTGCTGTTCCTGCATCCGAAGGACATGCTGGGCACGCTGGTGGAACTCGAGGAAGTTCCACGAGAGGGTCCGGCTTGAGTACGCTCGCAGGAATCGCCGTCTTCTTCGTGATCTGGTGGACGGTGCTGTTCGCCGTGCTGCCGTTCGGCGTGCGGTCGCAGGCGGAGTCGGGACATGTGGTCGACGGCTCCGATCCGTCTGCGCCGGCACAGCCGATGCTCATGAAGAAGGCGCTCATCACGACCGTCATCGCAGGCGTCGTGTTCGCGTTCGTGCACTACGGCTTCGTCGAGAACGTTTTCGGTCTCGAATGGGTTCGCGAACTCACCCGCTAAAAGTCTTCTATAAGAGATGAATAGATCAGAAAAAAGCGGGGCTTGGCCCCGCTTTTTAAAGTCCTCGCCGTGCCGATCGTCTGCAGGTGCTCCTGGACTCGCGCCTCTATCGGGCGCTGATGCATCAGGGACCGAAGCAGTTCCTCCCGAGACCCGGACCGCTCGTTTTCGCGACACTGCTGCATCGCCTTTGAGCACTTCGACCTTATCGCCCTAATCGCGCCGCGCGCAAGCGCTTTATGACCGTTTCACGGCAATGTCTGCTACCGGGCGCCGCGAGGCCTCCTCATGTCCCCGCCCGCCGGCGCTGCGAACCCTTGTCTTTTGTATTTCGATCGGCTTTCAGTGCCAGTGAACAATCGTCGTGCCGGGTCCCGCGGCGACGAAAAAGCCGGTCCCCCTATGCGCCTTTCCAAGTTCTTCCTGCCGATCCTGCGCGAGACGCCCAAGGAAGCCGAGATCGTCTCGCATCGAC
>CAZVMY010000231.1:0-5531 GCA_964628955.1 uncultured Methylocystis sp. | reverse complement strand
CGAACAGCCCGTCCATGATGGTGATCGCCATCGGCCCCCAGAATGCCGAACCCGAGAGCGGGATCATGGCGAGGATGGCCGCCAGCGCGGTCAGCACGACCGGACGGGCGCGGCGCACCGTCGCCTCGATGATCGCGTCCTTCAGCGGCAGCCCCGCGTCGACGTCGTGGTCGATCTGATCGACGAGGATGACGGCATTGCGCATGATCATGCCGGCGAGCGCGATCAGCCCGAGCAGTGCGACGAAGCCGAACGGCTTCTGCGCGAGCAGCAGGCCGTAGGCGGCCCCGATCATCCCGAGCGGCGCCGTGGAGAACACGAGGAACAGCTTCGAGAAGCTCTGGAGCTGGATCATGAGCAGCGTCAGCATGACGATCGCCATGATCGGGAAGACCTCGCCGAGCGAGGCGTTGCCCTTGCTCGATTCCTCGATCGCGCCGCCGATCTCGATGCGGTAGCCGGCCGGCAGCGCATCGCGGATCGGCTTCAGCGCCGGCCAGATCTGGTTCGTGACGTCTGGGGCCTGCACCCCGTCGACGATGTCCGAGCGCACCGTGATCGACATGTCCCGGTTGCGCCGCCACAGGATCGGTTCCTCGTGGGTGTATTCAATGCGCGCCACCTGCGAGAGTGGCACCGCCACGCCGCTGCGCGCCACGACGGTGAGATCCCCGATCCGGCCGAGTTCCGCCCGCTCGCTCTTCTGGGCCCGTGCGACCACGCCGACCTTCTCGGTCCCGTCGCGTACGGTCGTGACCGTGACGCCCGAGATCAGCGTCTGGAGCGTCTGTCCGATGGACGTCGGATCGAGGCCGAGCGCGCGGGCGCGCTCCTGATCGACGACCAGGCGCACCGAAGGCGTCTGCTCGTTCCAGTCGAGGTGCGGATCGATCGTGCTGGCATTGGCCCGCATGACGGCGCGAACCTCGCCGGCGACCTCGCGAACCTTGCCGGTATCGGGTCCCACGACGCGGAACTGCACCGGGAAGCCGACCGGCGGCCCGAAGTTGAACCGGTCGACGCGCACGCGCGCCTCGGCGAGGGCGCCGTCGGCGACCGCCGCCTCGACCCGGCGCTTGATCCGTTCGCGGGCCGGGATGTCCTTGGCGACGATGACGATCTCACCGAAGGCCTCGTTGGGAAGCTGCGGGTTCAGCCCGAGCCAGAAGCGCGGCGAGCCCTGGCCGACATAGGCCGTCGAGGTCGAGATGCCGTCGTCGCCCTCGAGCAGCGTCTCGGCCCGCCGCACGACGTCGAGCGTGGTATGTATGCTCGTGCCCTCGGGCAGCCGCATCTGGAGGAAGAGTTCCGGCCGCTCCGAAAGCGGGAAGAACTGCTGCTGCACCCGGCCGAAGGCCATGATCGACGAGACGAAGACGCCGATGGTGATGATGACGACCATGATCCGGTGCTGCACGCACCAGGTGACCAGCCCCCGCAGCGCGCGATAGCCCCGCGTCTCGTAGATCGCGTGCGGATCCGCATGGCCGGCCTTTGCGTGCTTGCCCTTCGAGAAATCAGGCAGCAGCAGCATGCCGAGGTAGGGCGTGAAGATCACGGCTACGAACCAGGATGCGACCAGCGCGACGGCCACCACCCAGAAGATCGCCCCCGCATACTCGCCGACCGAAGAATTGGCGAAGCCGACGGGGAGGAAGCCCGCCGCGGTCACGAGCGTGCCGGTGAGCATGGGGAAAGCCGTCGATTCCCACGCGAAGGCCGCGGCCTTCATGCGGTCCCAGCCCTGCTCCATCTTCACCACCATCAGCTCCACGGCGATGATCGCATCGTCGACGAGCAGCCCCAGCGCGATGATGAGGGCGCCGAGCGAGATGCGGTGCAGGTCGAGCTTCATGACGTCCATCGCCACGAAGACGATGGCGAGGACGAGCGGCACCGACGTCGCGACGACGATTCCGGTCCGCCAGCCGAGCGAGAGGAAGCTGACCACGAGCACGATCGCCAGCGCCTCGGCAAAGGAGGTCACGAACTCGCCGACCGCGTACTGGACGACCTTCGGCTGGTCCGCCACGATATCGATCTCGACGCCGACCGGCTGTTCGGCCTTGAAGCTGGCGAAGGCCGTTTCGAGCGCCTTGCCGAGGGTGAGGATGTTTCCGCCCTTCTGCATGACGACGCCGACGCCCACCGCCGGCGATCCGGCCTGCCGGACCAGATAGCGGGGCGGATCCTCGAAGCCGCGCGTGATCGTGGCGATATCGCCCAGCCGGAAGGTGCGTCCGCCCGACTCGACGGGCGTCTCCGCCACCGCCTTGACGCCGTCGAGCGCGCCGGTCACGCGGAGGGCGACCCGCTGCGCGCTGGTCTCGATCGTGCCGGCTGGCGTCACGGCGTTCTGGCGGGCGAGGCTTTCGAACAGCGTCTGCGCGTTGATCCCGAGCGTCGCCAGCTTGGCATGGCTGAACTCGACGAAGATGCGCTCTTCCTGCGTCCCGTACAGGTTGACCTTGACGACGTCGGGCACCTTGAGCAGGGCGCGACGCAGGTCCTCGGCCACCGCCTTGAGCTGCGCGAAATCAGCGCCTTCGGCCTTGATCATGTAGAGCAGGCTGTCGACGTCGCCATATTCGTCGTTGACGTTGGGTCCGATCAGCGCATCGGGCAGGTCGCCGCGAATGTCGTTCAGCTTCTTGCGGGTCTGGTAGAAGAGCTCCGGAATCAGCTTCGCCGGCGTGTTGTCCTTGAAGGTGACCTGCATCGCCGTGAAGCCCGGCTTCGTATAGGTCTGCACCTTGTCGAACCAGGGCAGTTCCTGAAGTTTCTTCTCGATCCGGTCGGAGACCTGCGCCTGCATTTCGGCCGCGGTCGCGCCCGGCCATGTGGCGGTGATGACGCCTACCTTGATCGTGAACGACGGGTCCTCTGCGCGGCCGAGCCGCATGTAGGACACCGTGCCCATCAGCCCGATTGCGATGATGAGGAACAGGACCAGCGACCGGTGGTGAACGGCCCAGTCGGAAAGATTGAACCGCTTCATCGGGGCGTTCCTCAGCTCTGGCCGGCGACGACGCGCACGCGCTGCGCCACGTCGAGTTTCTGCACGCCCAGCGTCACGACGAGCTCGGCGTCAGCGACGCCGCCGCGGATCAGGACGTCGCGCGCCTGGTAGGAGACGACGTCGACCGGCTTGAGCGTCAGCGCCCCCGTCGCGGGATCGACCACGAAGACGCTCGGTCCGGTTCCCTGGTTGAACAGGGCGGAAAGCGGCAGGCGGGCCACGCGTTCGCTCGACGGATCGGTCAACGTCACCGTCGCGGTCATGCCGATGTCCATCGAGCGCACGTCGGCCTCGATCGTGAACCGGGCGAGATAGGTACGCGTCGCGGTGTCGGCCGAAGGCGACAGTTCGCGCAGAACCGCCGGATAGGTCTTGTCGGGCTCCGACCACAGGCTGACCGTGGCCTTCGCCGTCCTTGCGCGGTCGACCAGCGTCTCGGGGATCGAGACCACCGCCTCGCGCGTGTCGAGCCGGGCGAGCCTTATCGCCCCCTGGCCGGCGGTGATCACCTGTCCCGGCTCCGTGAGCGTCGCAGTGACGACCCCGTCGGCGTCGGCGACCAGCGTCGCGTAACCCAGCGCGTTCTCGGCGAGCGACAGCGCCCGCTCGGCCCGGGCGACGCGGCCGCGCGCCTCCTCGGCGGAGGCCTTCTGCCGGTCGAGGGTCGTCTGCGTGCTCCAGCCGTTCTCGCGCAGCGTGACCTGGCGGCGCTCCTCGGCCTCGTTCTGCGCCAGCGAGGCGCGTGCCGCGCGCAGTTCCGCTTCGGACTGCTCGAACTGCAGCCGCAGGTCCGTCTCGTCCAGCCGGGCGAGCGGCTGACCGAGCCGGACCCGATCACCCGTCTGCACCATGCGCTCGGCGACCTTGCCGCTGACCCGGAAGCCGAGATCGCTCTCGATCCGGGGCCGCACGGTGCCGACCAGCGTCCGGGCTGGAACGAGCGGCTCGAACCGGACGGCCTGCGTCACGACCGGTCGCAGCTTGGCCGGTGTCTCCACAGCCTTCTGCTCGTTGCAGCCGGCGAGCACGAGAAGGGCCAGGAGGGCGAACGCCGGCCCCGCTCGGTGCCGCTGCATTGGGTCGGAGAGGGCTGAGGTGGTCATGGGACTGCGTCCTGTCGGTTACGCGGACTGCGGCGACGGCTGCGGCGCCTTGAGCGCCCGTATGGCGAGCCGGGCGATCCGGCGCGTCTGGTCCTCGAGGTCGCGATCGGCGCATTGCGCGATGGCGACCGGATGCAGCACGGAGAAGAAGGCCTGCTTGACCGTCAGTGCCGTGGCTTCCAGATCCTGAACGGGCTGGAATTCACCCAGCGCGACCCCATCCGCAATGATCCGGGCCACGCAGGCGATGACGGTGCGGAAATGCGCCTCGATCGAATTCCAGTTCTCCTGCATCGCCACCTCGACCATGTCGTGGATGCGGCGCTCGCTGGTGAAGCGGCTCTTGTTGAAGCGGTGAAGCTCCAGCATCATCTCTTCGAGACGCTCGGCTGCCGGCCGCTGCGTCGCCGCCACGCTGTGGATCAGCGCGTGGCTCTCTTCCATGCAGCGCAGGCAGATCGCCTCGTTGATCGCGAGCTTCGACGGGAAGAACCGGTAGACGTTGGCGGGCGACATGCCCAGCGCATCGGCAATGTCGGCCACCGCAGTCTTTGCATAGCCCACACGACGAAAATGCTCCTCCGCGACGTCGACGATGCGGGCGCGGATCTCGTCGGGCGTGAGACGGACACGAACGTTCATGATCACCGGATAGTGATGACTGATGATTTTTAATTTTTATCAGTCTTCAATTTCTGGTCAATCCGGTTCCTCTCGCGGAGCACGTTCCGGACGAGCGGGATGTGCGATCGCGCACATGGCGCGGGGCTGGTTCCTCAGCGGGTGATCATCGTGCCGGCGCCGTGGTCGGTGAGGAGTTCGAGCAGCACGGCGTGCGGCACCTTGCCGTCGAGGATCACGACCGCCTCGACGCCCTGATCGAGCGCGTAGATGCAGGTCTCGATCTTCGGGATCATTCCGCCCGTTACGGTCCCGTCCGCGATCAGCCGCCGGCACTGGTCGACGGTGAGGCGCTGCAGCAGCTTCTTGTCCTTGTCGAGCACGCCCGGCACGTCGGTCAGCAGCAGCAGGCCGTCCTCGCCGGTGGCGACCGGCGCGAGCACGGGGATCAGTTCGGCCTTGAGGACCGCGTCGAGGATTTCGCGGTTGACGCGTTTCGGTTCACCGACGAAGCCGAGATCGACGATCCGCTCGATGTTGCTGTCCGGGTCGACGATGGTCCGCGTCGCCTTTTCGGCGATGACCATGTTGCCGTCCTTGCCCGAGATGCCGATCGCCTTGCCGCCCTCGGCGGAGATCCAGCTCACGATCTGCTTGTTGATCGAGCCGGCGAGCACCATTTCCACGATTTCGACGGTCGCGGCGTCGGTGACGCGCAGTCCGCCCTGGAACTCCGAGCGGATGCCGAGTTTCTCCAGCATCTTGCCGATCTGTGGCCCGCCGCCGTG
>CAZVMY010000230.1:0-5551 GCA_964628955.1 uncultured Methylocystis sp. | reverse complement strand
GGGCGGCACGCTGTTCCTCGACGAGATCGGCGACATGCCGATCGAGGCGCAGACCCGGCTGCTCCGCGTGCTCCAGGAAGGCGAGTACACCACCGTCGGCGGCCGCACGCGCATCCGCGCCGACGTGCGCATCGTCGCCGCGACCCACCGCGACCTCCGCCAGCTCGTGCGCCAGGGGCTGTTCCGCGAGGACCTCTTCTTTCGGCTGAACGTCGTGCCGATCCGGCTGCCGCCGCTCCGCGAGCGCAAGGATGACATCCCCGATCTGGCGCGACATTTCTTCAGCCAGGCCGAGAGCGAGGGGCTTGCCCGCAAGCGCTTCGACCCCGACGCGCTGGAGCGGATGAAGGCGTACGGCTGGCCGGGGAACATCCGCGAACTCGAGAACCTGGTTCGCCGGCTCTCTGCCCTCAGCCCGCACGACGTGATCACGGCTCCGGTGATCGAGGCGGAACTGACCACCTCCGCCGCCTCCATCTCGTCCGCACCGGCGGCTCCGGAGACGCAGGACCTCAATACGTTCGTGGAGCAGTATCTGATCCGGTACTTCGCCACGTTCGGGGAGGGCCTGCCACCGCCCGGTCTCTACGACCGGCTTCTGCGCGAGGTCGAGCAGCCGCTCGTGGGCGCCGCACTCGCGGCGACGCGCGGCAATCAGATCAAGGCAGCCGAACTGCTGGGACTGAACCGCAACACCCTGCGCAAAAAGATCCGCGATCTCGACATCCGCGTGGTGCGCTCACTGCGTTAGGCGCGATCCCTTGCCTGCTGCCCGATTGTTGTCGCATTCCGACAACAGTGTTGTATTCCTACAGCAGCAATTCGACGGCGACCCCGGCGCGGATTCGGGGCAGGGATCAGCGCGCGCATGGCCGATACGACGACCGAATTTCGCGGGACGCTGCAGTCGCCCGAGTCGAAATCCGGCCTGGTCGGCCCGCTGGCGGTAGCGCTGGCGCTGCTCTCGTCGCTGACCACCTTCGTGATCTTCACGGGCGTGGTCGACGTCGACACGACCGAGACGGTCATCCTGAGCATCCTCATCATCAACGTGGCGCTCGCCGTCACGCTGCTGATGGTCATCGTCTGGGAGGTGGCCCGGCTCGTCCGCGCCCGCAGGGACGGGCAGGCGGGCGCACGCCTTCATGCGCGCGTGGTGACCTTCTTCAGCGTGATCGCGGCCGCCCCGGCGATCTTCATCGCCATCGTGTCCACCGTGACACTGGAGCGCGGCCTCAATCCCTGGTTCTCCGGCGCGCTGAGCGCGCTGGTCCTGAACGCGGACACCATCGCGCGGGACTACCAGCAGCAGCTCTGCCAGAACGTCGGGCGCGAGATGCGCCTTGTCGCGGCCGGCGTCGACGCGGCCAAGCGTGACGGGTTCTACGACCAGCGCCGGGACCTGTTCCGTAACTTCCTGACGTCCCGCGCCGGCGTGGTCGGCTTCCCCTATGCCCGCATCCTCAAGCGGGACGGCACCGTGCTCGAAAGCGCCGACATCAGGATCGATGGCGAACCGGATCAGCCGAGCGATCAGGACTTCATCGATGCCGGCACGGCGGAGCCGCCCTGCCTCATCGCGCAACGCTTCGTGGGCTCGCTGATCAAGCTCGCGAATTTCGAAGACGGCTATCTGTTCGTGGCACGACCGGTCGACGAGCGCGCCCTGAACTTCCCGCGCGTCGCGCAGCGTGCGATCGAACAATACCGGATCCTGGAAGCGCAGCGGACGAACGTCGTGCGCATCTTCGGGATGATGTTCGCGCTCATCGCGCTCACGCTCCTGCTGTCGGCCGTCTGGCTGGGACTCAACTTCGCGACCCGGCTCGTGACACCGATCCGCCGCCTGATCGAGGCATCCGATCAGGTCGGATCGGGAAACCTCTACGTTCAGGTTGCGGTCAGGGGCGCGGATGGAGAGATCGGGCACCTTGGCACGACCTTCAACAACATGACCGCGCAACTTCGACAGCAGCAGAACCGGCTGGTGGGCGCCAGCGATCTGATCGATCGTCGTCGGCGCTTCATGGAGGCCGTGCTTTCTGGCGTCTCGGCCGGCGTGCTGGGTTTCGACGGCAACGAGCGCATCACGATCGCCAATCCAGTTGCCGAGCAACTGCTCAAGGGTCGTCACAAGTCGCTGCTGGGAGCCAGCGTGGTAGAGGTCGTGCCTGAACTGGCCAACATGGTTGGGGAAGCCATGTCCGGCACACAGCGCCTCGTCCAGGGTCAGGTCGAACTGTCGCGAGGCGGTCGGGACCGCACGCTGTTCGTCCGCGTGACGAGCGAGCGCACCGCCTCGGAGACGCGCGGCTTCGTGGTCACGCTCGACGACATCACCGAACTGGTCAGCGCCCAGCGGACCTCGGCGTGGGCTGACGTGGCGCGCCGCATCGCCCACGAGATCAAGAATCCCCTCACGCCGATCCAGCTGTCGGCGGAGCGGATAAAGCGAAAGTACGGCAAGGTCATCGTCGAGGACCGCGAGGTGTTCGAGCAATGCACCAACACGATCGTCCGGCAGGTGGACGACATCCGCCGCATGGTCGACGAGTTCTCGTCCTTCGCCCGCATGCCGAAGCCGGCACCGGACCGGGAAGACCTCGCCGACGTCCTGCGGCAGACACTCTTCATGATGCGCGTCGGTCACGGCGAGGTGGAGTTCGTCGACCGTCTGCCGAGCGAACCGCTGATCGCCCGCTTCGACCGACGGCTCGTGGGCCAGGCCGTTCAGAACATCCTGAAGAACGCGGCTGAAGCTACGGAGGGGCAGGGACCCACTGGCGAAGCGGCCCGCGTCGAGCTCTCGGCGGTCGTGGACGACGAGGACCGCGTCGTCATCGAGGTGACCGACAACGGTCGGGGCTTCCCGACCGAGAATCGACAGCGCCTGCTCGAGCCCTACATGACGACACGCGAGAGCGGGACCGGACTGGGGTTGGCGATCGTGGCCAAGATCTTCGAGGAGCATGGCGGCGGCATCGAACTTCTCGACAATCCGGCCGTTGTCCACGGCGGCCAGGGCGCCCGCGTCCGGCTCTGGTTCCCGCGCGGCGCCGAACCCGGCCCGCCTTCTCCGTCCGACTTGCCAGATCAGACGTACAGCAACGAAGCCGAAAAGAGCATCACCGCATGAGCATCGACATTCTCGTCGTCGACGACGAAGCCGACATCCGGGACCTGGTCGCAGGAATCCTGGAGGACGAGGGATATCGCGCACGGACGGCCAGGAATGCGGATGAGGCTCTTTCGGCCGTCCAGAGCCGGCGTCCGCACCTCGTCTTTCTCGACATCTGGCTGCAGGGCAGCCGCCTCGATGGGCTTCAGGTCCTGGACAACCTCAAGGAAAATCATCCGCATCTGCCGGTCGTCATGATCTCCGGCCACGGCAACATCGAGACCGCGGTCTCGGCGATCAAGCGTGGTGCCTACGACTTCATCGAAAAGCCGTTCAAGGCCGACCGGCTGATCCTCGTCGCTGCCCGCGCGCTCGAAACATCGCAGCTACGTAGAGAGGTTCGCGACCTCAGGTCGCGCTCGGGAGAAACGCAGCGGATCGTCGGCGCGTGTTCGACGACCAACCAGTTGCGGCAGCAGATCGAGCGCACGGCGCCCACGAACGCGCGCATCCTGATTTCGGGCCCGGCAGGCTCTGGCAAGGAACTGGCGGCGAGGACGATCCACGCCCTCTCGCAGCGCGCGAGCGGCCCGTTCGTCGCCATCAACGCGGCGACGATCACGCCCGAAGGCATGGAGGAGGCGCTGTTCGGGGTCGAGGCAGCGGAAGGGCGGCCCCGCCGCACCGGCGCGCTCGAGGAAGCGCATGGCGGCACGCTGTATCTCGACGAGGTGGCCGACATGCCGCGCGAGACGCAGAACAAGATCCTGCGGGTGCTGGTCGACCAGAACTTCCAGCGCGTCGGCGGCGCTACGCGGGTTTCCGTCGACGTCCGAGTTGTGTCGTCGACGAGCCGGGACATGACGCTGTCGATCGCCACCGGCGAGTTCCGGGAGGACCTGTTTCACCGCCTGAACGTCGTTCCGATCCGCGTGCCGCCGCTGAGCGAGCGCCGCGAGGACATCCCCGACCTCATCACGTTCTTCATGGACCAGATTTCGACGCTGAGCGGGCTGCCCCGGCGGCGTTTCGCCCCCGATGCTATGGCCGTGTTGCAGTCGCATGACTGGCCGGGCAACATCCGGCAGCTCCGCAACAACATCGAGCGGCTGATGATCCTCACGTCCGGCGATCCGGACGCCGAGGTGACGACCGAACTGCTGCCGAAGGAGATCGGCTCGATGGTACCGCCGACTCCCGGTGGTGTGGGAGGCGAGAAACTGCTGGGACTGCCGCTGCGCGACGCGCGCGAGGTGTTCGAGCGCGAGTATCTCATTGCGCAGATCAACCGCTTCGGCGGCAACATTTCCCGGACTGCTGAATTTATCGGGATGGAGCGCTCGGCGTTGCACCGCAAGCTCAAGTCGCTTGGAATCGGCGGCGAGCAGAGCGCTGCGGCCTGAGAATGCCCAGGATTTGAGGTGCGTTAATCTTGCAATCCTCCGGCACACACCCTAACGTTTGGGTATAGGGTTGATCAAGCATTTCTTATGCCAGACAAACGTGAGCGAGAAGATTTAACTCCGCCGCCGACAGTCGAGATAAGAATAAAACTGGGGTCGCGGGATGGCTGGTGATAGAAACCAAAACTTGCAGGACACGTTCCTAAACTACGTACGGAAGAACAAGATTCCCCTGACGATTTTCCTTGTGAACGGCGTCAAGTTACAGGGTGTAGTTACATGGTTCGACAATTTTTGCGTGCTACTGAGGCGTGATGGGCACTCGCAGCTCGTGTATAAGCATGCAATATCGACGATCATGCCGGGAGCGCCGGTGCAGCTGTTCGAACCTCCGGAGGAGGGGGCCTGAGTAAGGGCGCGTTACAGAGGAAATTTTGACGGAACAAGAGGTTAGCTCGAGCGAACGGCTTCATCGTCAGCGTGCGACCAGCGCGTCGGTCGCGGCCCGGACGCGGACGCTCGTCGTCGGACCCTATCCGTCTCGCCGTTCTGCCTACGGCGCGGCAAGGCCGGAGGCGGCGATTACGAACCTGCGGCCGAACGAGGCCCGGATCGACGAAGCGGCGGGCCTTGCGTTGGCGATCGACCTTCAGGTCGTCGGCTGTCACGCGGCGAGCGTGGACCGACCGCGCCCCGCGACCTACCTCGGCAAGGGCAAGGTGGAAGAGTTCGCCGGTCTGATCAGCGCCGAGCAGATAGACCTTGTGATGATGGATTGCGCGCTCAGCCCGGTGCAGCAGCGCAATCTCGAAAAAGCCTGGGGCGCCAAGGTCATCGACCGGACCGGCCTCATCCTGGAGATCTTCGGGCGGCGCGCGCGGACGCGCGAGGGCACTCTCCAGGTCGAACTCGCGCATCTGGGCTATCAGAAGAGCCGTCTGGTGCGGTCCTGGACCCATCTTGAGCGCCAGCGCGGCGGCTTCGGCTTTCTCGGCGGACCAGGCGAGACGCAGATCGAAGCCAACAGACG
>CAZVMY010000229.1:0-5552 GCA_964628955.1 uncultured Methylocystis sp. | reverse complement strand
CCAGACCCGACATCGCGCTCAGCTCCGATTTCATCGTCGGCTTCCCCGGCGAGACCGAGGCCGAGTTCGAGGCGACGCTGGGCGTGGTGCGCAGCGTCGGCTACGCCACGGCCTTCACCTTCAAGTACAGTCCCCGGCCCGGCACGCCGGCGGCCGATCGCGACGGCCAGATCGAAGAGGTCGAGAAGGACCGACGCCTCGCGGCGCTTCAGGCGCTCGTCCTCGATCAGCAGACCGCGTTCAACCGTGGCACCATCGGCCGTGTCGCCGACGTGCTGTTCGAGAAGCATGGGCGCTTCCCGGGTCAGATCACCGGGAAGACGCCATGGCTTCAGGCGGTCGCCGTCGAGGCCGATCAGGCCTGCATCGGCCGGGTTCTCCCCGTCGCCATCACCGGGCTGAAGAGCAATTCGCTCTCCGGCCGGATCGTCGAAGCCGTGCCGTCATGGCGGATTCGGGAGGCCGGCGCTTGAGCAATCTGCGCGTGATCACGCCGGAGAATGCCGGGGACGTCGCGGGGCCTGCCGAAATCGCGCTGGCCTTCGACGACAACACGCTCGCCGGGCTCGTCTTCGGCCACTACGACCAGAACCTCGCACATCTCGAGCGGCGGCTCGGCGTGATCGCCAACGCCAACGGCAACCACGTCGTGCTCAAGGGAACGCGGGAAGCCACCGAGCAGGCGCGCCGGGTGCTGGAGGCGCTCTACACCCGGGTCAAGGCCGGCCAGCACGTCGGGCTCGGCGACGTGGACGGCGTCGTCCAGGAGACCGCGCTCCAGGGCTCGCTTTTTCCGCAGCGCAACGAGCCGGCCCGGTCGTCGTTCGAGCAGATCGTGACGCGCAAGCGCGGACCCGTGAAAGCCCGCAACGCGGCGCAGGATGCCTACATCCGGGCGCTCCGGCGGCACGAGCTCGTCTTTGCCGAGGGTCCGGCCGGAACCGGCAAGACCTGGCTCGCCGTCGGTCATGCCGTGCAGCTGATCGAGCAGGGCCATGCCGAGAAACTGGTCCTCTCCCGGCCTGCCGTCGAGGCGGGCGAGCGGCTCGGCTTCCTGCCCGGCGACATGCGCGAGAAGGTCGATCCCTACCTGCGGCCGCTCTACGATGCGCTGTTCGATTTCATGGAGGCACGCAACGTCGAACGCGGGCTCCAGACCGGACAGATCGAGGTGGCGCCTCTCGCCTTCATGCGCGGCCGCACGCTTTCCAACGCGATCATCCTGCTCGACGAGGCCCAGAACGCCACATCGGCGCAGATGAAGATGTTTCTGACCCGCCTCGGCGAGGGATCGCGCATGATCGTCACCGGCGATCCCACGCAGACCGATCTGCCGCCCGGCCAGAAGTCTGGCCTGGTCGAGGCCGTGGGTATTCTGTCTGGCCTCGAAGGCATCGGCCACGTCACCTTCGCGCATGGTGACGTCGTGCGGCACGACATCGTTCGCCGCATCGTGAAGGCCTATGAGGATGCGCATGGAGCCGTCCGGCCTTGACGAAGGACGCGACGATCTCCCGGAGGAGTGACGTGGTGGTCGACGTCTCGCGCCGCGCCGGGTCCTGGTCGCGGCTGCCCGGTGTCCGGGTCCTGGCCCGCCGGGCCGCGCGCCTTGCGCAGGCCCGCTCCGGGGTCGCGGTGCTGCCGGCAGCGGAGCTGTCGGTCGTGTTGTCGGACGATGAGGGCGTCCGGATTCTCAATCGCGACTGGCGAGGCAAGGATCGCCCCACGAACGTGCTGTCCTTTCCTGCCGTGCCAGCGGCGCGGATCGGCGTCGCGCCGCTGCTCGGGGACGTCGTGCTCGCGTTCGAGACGCTCGAACGCGAGGCAGTTACGCAGGGTATTCCGCTCGCTGATCACTTTGCCCATCTTGTCGTGCACGGCACGCTGCATGTCCTCGGCTTCGATCACGAGGACGCCGGCGAGGGCGACAGGATGGAGGCGCTGGAGACGGCGGTCCTCCGCGATCTCGGCATCGCCGACCCTTATGCCGCAAACGGGCCGGATGTCCGGGGAGACGCTGCGGACCACGGATGATGAGCACCGCCGAGCAAAGGGACAACGACGCGCATGCGTCCAACGGCGGGACGACGTCCCGTCCGGTCGAGGGCTGGCTCGATCGGCTGAAGACGGCGATCGGCTTCAAGAGCTCGGCCTCGATCCGCGACAATCTCGAGGACGCGCTCGATACCCGGGAACGCCGCGACGATGATTTCACGCCCCAGGAGCGCGCGATGTTGCGCAATATCCTGGGCCTGCGCAGCCTGCGCGTGGCGGACGTGATGGTGCCGCGGGCCGACATCGTCGCCGTGTCAGCAGACATCACCCTCGGCGAACTGCTGCGCGTTTTCCGCACCCAGGGCCATTCGCGGGTGCCGGCCTATGGCCAGACGCTCGACGATCCCAAGGGCATGGTCCACATCCGCGATTTCCTCGACTATCTCGCCAATCGTGCGGAATCGAGCGAACGCCGCGGCCGCCGCCGCCGCGGCACCGAGACCGTCCCCGATCTCGGCCAGATCGACCTGGCCGCGCCGCTCCAGACGGCGAAACTCCTTCGCCCGGTCCTGTTCGCCCCGCCGTCCATGCCTGCCATGGATCTGCTCGTGCGCATGCAGGCGACCCGTACGCACATGGCGCTCGTGATCGACGAGTATGGCGGCACCGACGGCCTCGTCTCGATCGAGGATCTCGTCGAGATGATCGTGGGCGACATCGAGGACGAGCACGACGACGCCAGCGGGCCGACGCTGGAGCGCGTGGGCGACCAGGCCTACCTGGCGGACGCCCGGGTGGCTCTCGACGATGTGGCGCGCGCCATCGAGGTCGATTTCAGCGGCGTCGAGGGCGCGGATGAGGTCGACACCATCGGAGGGCTCATCGCCACGCTGGCGCGTCGCGTGCCGCTGCGCGGCGAAGTGATCGCCGGCCCGCAGGACGTCGAGTTCGAGATCGTCGACGCCGATCCGCGGCGGATCAAGCGCGTCAAGATTCACCTGCGCAGGCGGGAGGGCGAGATCTCCGGCGCGACCGAAGCCACGGAGACCCCGCCGTCCGTCGATCAGGCGCCCCCGCCTGAAGGGCGCTGATGCGGGCGGTCGCCCAGCGCGTCCATCTGCTGTGGGGTTGGCGCCGGGCATTGATCGCCGTCATGGCCGGCGCGGCCGGCGCCCTCGCGATGCCGCCGGTCTCGATCCTGCCGGCGCTCGCGCTCTCCCTGCCGGTGGCGGTCTGGCTGCTGGACGGTGTCGCCCTCGGCCGGCCGCGCCTCTCCGTCATGACGCTCCGCTCGGCCTTCGCGATCGGCTGGCTGTTCGGCTTCGGCTATTTTCTGGCGGGGCTCTGGTGGCTCGGGGCGGCGTTCCTGGTCGAGACCGACGAATTCGCGTGGCTCCTGCCGTTCGGAGTCCTCGGGCTGCCGGCCGTGCTCGCCATCTTCCACGGCGTGGCGTTCGCCCTGGCCCGAGCATTGTGGTCGGGTGGGCCTCACCGTATCCTGGCGCTGGCAGTGGCGCTCGCCGTGACGGAGTTCCTCCGTGGCATCGTGTTCACCGGGTTCCCCTGGAACGTCTATGGCCAGGCGTTCGGCGCCAGCCTGTGGACGATGCAGGCCGCCGCCCTGGTCGGTGTCGAGGGCCTGACGTTTCTTGCGGTCGCGATCTTCGCGACGCCGGCGCTGCTCGGAACGGCTGAAACGCCGGCGGCCCGCTGGCGACCGGTCGCGGTTGCGGTCCTCGCCCTCGCCGCGCTCGTCGGATACGGCGCCGTGCGGCTCAGTGGCGCGGCCCAGTCCCCGGTGCCGGGCGTCGCGCTGCGGATCATGCAGCCCAACATCGCCCAGCGCGAAAAGAACCGGCCGCGGGCGGGGGCTGCGATCCTCCAGCGCTATCTCACGCTCAGCGATCGTGCGACCGGCCCGACCACGTCGGGCCTTTCGGACGTGACGCATCTGTTCTGGCCGGAATCTCCGTTTCCCTTCCTTCTCGCTCGGGAGCCTCAGGCCCTCGCCAGCATCGCGGCGGCGCTGAAGCCGGGCGGGACAGTCCTGGTCACCGGCGCGGCGCGCTCGAATGGCGAGACCGGGTCAAGCGCGCGATATTACAACGCGATCAACGTGATCGCGCCCGACGGCACGATCGTCGACGGCTACGACAAGGTGCATCTCGTACCGTTCGGCGAGTATCTGCCGTTCCAGGCCTTCTTCGCCGCGATCGGCCTGCGACAGTTCGTCAACGTACCGGGAGGATTCGACGCGGGTGCGGCTCGCCGGCCGCTGAGGGCGGTGGGACTGCCGCCGATGGCGCCGCTCATCTGCTACGAAGCGATTTTCCCGGGCGAGGTCGACAGCGGCGCGGGCCGCGCCGGGCTTCTGGTCAACGTCACCAACGACGCGTGGTTCGGCCAGACCTTCGGGCCGTACCAGCATTTCGAACAGGCACGCATGCGCGCGGTCGAACAGGGCCTGCCGCTGGTCCGCGCCGCCAACACCGGCATATCCGCCGTCGTCGACCCCTTCGGTCGCGTCGTGGCCTCGCTCCCGCTGGGCGTCGACGGCGTTATCGACTCAAGGTTGCCCTCCGCCGTGGCGGCAACCGTCTATGCAACCTTGGGGCGAGTGCCGATGGCCATGTTGTTGCTTATCGGACTGGTTTACGCTAGTCGGGGCCTGTCAAGGGGTCGGCCAATCCTTTGACTTCGCTAAGAAGTTTCGGCCAGTGAAACTCTGTCATCCGGCGTCCGGGCCGCGCGCCTGTCGCGGTCCCGGCGGATGACGTTCCAATCCAGACCGCCCGACGCACGCGAACGGACGGCGGACCAGGGGGCAAGAATGATAAAGAAGACTCCCAACCCGATCGATCGGCACGTTGGCAGCCGCGTGAGGATGCGACGGGTGCTCGTCAAGATGAGCCAGGAGCGCCTCGGCGATGCGCTGGGTCTGACGTTCCAGCAGGTCCAGAAATACGAGAAGGGCACGAACCGTATCGGGGCGAGCCGATTGCAGCAGATCGCCAAGGTGCTGTCGGTGCCCGTCTCCTTCTTCTTCGAGGGCGCGCCGTCGGAAGGATCGAACGCGCTGACCGGGTTCGAGGACATGAGCGAATCGAGCTACGTCTCCGACTTCCTGTCGACGACGGAGGGGATCCAGCTCGTCCAGGCCTTTCTCAGGGTGAAGGACGTCAAGGTCCGGCGGCGCATCGTCGACCTCGTCGAGGCCATGGCCACTCCAGCCAGCACCGGTCCGGATCAACCCTGATTCCGTTCTAAAGATCGAACGAATTCGGCGATTCGCATTGACCCGCCGAACGCGTTCTGTTTAAGACACGCGCCTCGTAGCGGCCCCCTGGGGTCGATGGCGCCGATGACTGGCGCCCCTTCACCGGAGCGATCGACTTGGCCCGTTCAGATTATCTCTTCACCAGCGAATCCGTCTCCGAAGGCCATCCCGACAAGGTCTGCGACCGCATCTCCGACGAGGTCGTCGACCTTTTCTTCCGCGAGGCTGCGAAGTCCGGCATGGATCCGGCGCATGTCCGCGTGGCCTGCGAGACGCTCGC
>CAZVMY010000228.1:0-5556 GCA_964628955.1 uncultured Methylocystis sp. | reverse complement strand
GAGCAGAAGGAGTTCGTCTGGGGCACGATCGCGTCGATGTATGTCGGCAATATCGCGGGGCTGCTGATCGTGCTGACGACGGTGCCGATCTTCGCCGCCATCATGCGCGTGCCGTTCGGCTTCGTGGCGCCATTGATCCTCGTGGTCTGCGCGATCGGCGCCTATACGGTGAAGGGCTCGATGATCCACGTCTGGATGATCCTGCTGTTCGGGATCATCGGCTACCTGTTCAAGAAGCTGAACTATCCGCTGGCGCCGATGGTCCTGGCGCTGGTGCTGGGCGACCGCGCCGAGGTCGCCTTCCGCCAGGCGATGCTGGGCTCGGGCGGGAACCTGTCGGTGTTCTGGGCGAACGGGCTGGTCGGGACGCTGATGGTGGTGGCGCTCGCCCTGCTGCTCTGGCCGCTCGCGAGCGAGATCATCGGCCGGCGCCGACGGCTCGCGCCGACGCCGGGATAACCCCCGGCCGAGCGGCTCAGATCGTGATGTTCGCGTCGCGGACGACCGCCTTCCAGCGCTGGTCGTCGTCCTTCATCGCCTGAACGACGCCGTCGGGCGGTGTCGGCCAATGCGCGAGGCCAGCCTTTTCCAGCCGCTCCTTCAACGCCGGCACGCCGACCGCACCGGCCGCTTCGGCGCGGAGTTTCGCGACGATCGGCTCCGGCGTGCCCTTCAGAGCGAAGAGCGCGATCCACGACGAATAGTCGAATTCGGGATACCCCTGTTCGGCGATGGTCGGGATGGCAGGGAAGGCCGGATGACGCTCCGATCCTCCGAAGGCGATCAACCGGATGCTGCCGTTGTCGAGGAACGGAATGGCCAGCGAATGGGCGATGAACATCATCTGCACGTGCCCGCCCGCCAGATCGGCGGCCGCGGCCGTCGCCCCGCGGTAAGGCACCTGCGTCAGCTTCGCCCCGGTCATCGCCATGAACATCTCGGTCGCGAGATGCTGCGGGCTGCCGGCGCCACCCGAAGCGTAGTTGATGGCGTCCGGCTTCGCCTTGGCCAAGGCGAGAAGGTCCGGCAGGGTCTTGACCGGCACGTCCTTGTGCACACCGAGAAACGTCGGGATCTTCGCGATGCCGGAGATCGGCACGAAGCTGCCGAACGGATCGAAGCCGACGGGCCGCCTCTGCACATTGGGGAGGATCGTCAGGATCGAGTTGTTGAGCGCCGCCAGGGTGTAGCCGTCCGGCGGGGCCCCGGCCACCCGCGCCGCGCCGACCATGCCCGCCGCGGCGGCCACGTTCTCGACGACGAACCGGTGACCGGCGCGTTCGGTGATCCGCTCCAGCAGCAGACGGACCGCGATGTCCGAGGCGCTTCCGGCCTGCAGCGGCATGATCACCGTGACCGGACGGTTCGGGAAATCTCCTGGTGCCTGCGCGTGCGCCATGGCGCCTGGAGCCAGCGGCAGGGCGGCCAGTCCGGCCGTGAAACGGCGACGAGTCAGCGACATGGTCATGGTTGGCCCTCCCGATGGTGATCTATGGCGCCAGCCTCTTCAACCAATATGGCACCAATTTTGGAAATAGGTTGACCAATATGCCGACCATTTGTCAATCTCGAAGACGACGTCAACTGAGGTGTACCCAATCGTGACGACGACCCTGACGATGGCGGGCTACCAAGGCGCCTGGTCGGTCCACACGCGGGCCCTCGAACTCCTGTCCAGCGAACTGGCGCGCGAGGTTCCCGGGATGTTCGACGTCCGGGTCGAGGCCGACGTGACCGCCAGCGGCCAGACCGCGCGCGCACTGTTCGACGCCGTCGAGGTTGGCAGGACGACGCTCTGCTACATGGCGTCCGGCTACCTGAGCGCCCGGGTGCCGGCGCTGACCGCACTCGATCTGCCGTTCACGGTCCACGATCCGGCCGCGGCACTGGCGGCGCTGGACGGCGTGGCGGGAGAGATCATCGCCCGCGAGATCGCGGCACGTACCGGACTGCGGGTGCTGCGCTACTGGAACAACGGGCTGCGCCATCTGTCGCATCGCACGCGCCCGATCCGGCATCCCGACGATTGCGCCGGGACGGTGATCCGCACGCTCGACAACGCGCTCTATCGCGAGAGCCTCGCGGCGATCGGCTTTCGTCCCGTCTTCCTCGACGTGCGCGATCTGCGAACCGCCATCGCCGACGGCTCCGTCGACGCACAGGACAATCCGCTGACCAACCTCCTCAACTTCGACGAGGAAGTCAGGCTGCCGTTCGTCAGCCTGACCGGACACGTGTTCGGGGTGGCGCTCCTGGTCTGCGGCCGGGACTGGTTCGATGCTCTTCCCCGTGACGCGGCGCGGGCGCTGCTGGCGGCATCGGACGCCGCGACGACCGCCCAGCGCGCGGCCGCGCTCGCCGAGGATTCGTCGGCCCTCGAACGCCTCGCCGGGCGCGGCGCCATCGTCACCGCAGCGGACAGGCTCGAAACGCCCGCGTTCTGCGCGAGGGTCGCGCCTCTGGTCGCCCGGGAGCGGGCGAAATTCCCTCGTATGCTGGCAGACGCCTATCTGGGTCCCGCCGGCTGAGAGCGGCTACTCGATCTCGTCCCTGAGCGCCGCGGCGGTGCTGTCGAGATGCCGGCGCATCGCCTCGGCGGCGCCCCGCCGGTCGCGGCTGGCGATGGCGCCGACGATGGCGTCATGCTCGTCGAACGAGTGATAGTCGGGCGACGGCCCGACCGGCCGGCGCGCGAGATGTCCCCAGACCACCTGGCGGCGGACCCCGTTGACGAGCCGCTGCATCTCGACCAGCAACGTGTTGCCGCTGGCCTCGGCAAGCAGATTGTGGAAACGCCAGTCGAGGTCCTCGTAGCTGCCCCACGATCCCGCGGCCCGCATGTCCGCGGACAGCCGCTG
Organism: uncultured Methylocystis sp.; assembly: GCA_964628955.1. GTDB lineage: Bacteria > Pseudomonadota > Alphaproteobacteria > Rhizobiales > Beijerinckiaceae > CAZVMY01. The sequence continues at coordinate 2,698 of CAZVMY010000228.1, read as the reverse complement.
CATCTCCTCGATCTGGGCCGACGTGGCCTTCAGGGCAGCCCTCCGCGCGATCTCGGGTTCGAGGATCATGCGGGCCTGCATCGCTTCCGGCGGGCTCGTGCGATGGGCGATCGCCGCGATCCCGTCCGATCGACCGGCCGCCGCCCGAAGTTCGGCGGCCCGCGTCAGGAACGTGCCCTTGCCGACGTGGCGCCACACGCGTCCCTGCGCCTCGAGCGCGGCCAGCACCTTGCGGATCTGGCTGCGCTTGACGCCGAACCGCTCGGCGAGATCACGCTCCGGCGGCAGCCGTCCGCCGTCGGAAAGCTCCGGGCTCTCGAGCCATTCCTCGACCTGCTCGAGCACGGCGGCGGACGACGACATCGCGGCTTCCTGATTCGGCGACGACGCTAGTCTTCGTCCGTGGATTGGTCAACCAATCTGCCATGACGTCGTTTCGCTCCAGCCGGGGCGGGACGAGCAAGTCGTTCACTCTTGCCAATCGCGACCAATCCGGCCATGTTGGCCACGATTGGTTGAGGAGATCGTCCTTGTTTCAGCCGCCGGGCGTTATGACGTCGCCTGCCATGGCCGTGCCCGACATGATGCGGGCATGGGTGCTGGGCGATCCCGACCAGATCACGCTGGCGCAGAAGCCGGTACCGGTGCCGCGGCGGGCCGAGGTTCTCGTGCGGATCGACGCGGTGGCCATTTGCGCGACCGACCTCGAGATCATCCATTACGGCTCGCCCGCCAAGATCCAGGGCGGACCGCCATTCAACAAAGGCTTCACGCCCGGCCACGAATACATGGGCACCGTCGCGGCTCTCGGGCCCGGCGTCGACGAGTATCGCATCGGCGAGCGCGTGACCGTGGAAATCCACGCCGGCTGCGGCCAGTGCAAGCGTTGCCGTCAGGGCATGTACACCGCCTGCCTCAACTACGGGCTGAACTACGGCGCCGTGGACAAGGGCCACCGCGCCAACGGCTTCACCACCGACGGCGGCTTCGCCGAATACGCCGTCAACAACATCAACACCCTCATCCGGGTGCCCGACGGCATGACCGACGAAGAGGCGACGCTGGTCGTGACCGCCGGCACCTCGATGTACGGCCTCACGGAACTCGGCGGCCTCGTCGCCGGCGAGAGCGTCGTGGTGCTCGGCCCCGGCCCGATCGGGCTGCTTGCCGTCGCGGTCGCGAAGGCTCTCGGCGCGGGCCCGGTCATCCTCACCGGCACGCGCGACGCGCGGCTCGCGATCGGCACCAAGCTCGGCGCCGATCACGTGATCAACGTCAGGGACCGCAGCGCGGTCGAGATCGTGAGGTCGCTGACCGGCGGGCTCGGCGCCGATTACGTCATCGAATGCGCCGGCACGGAGACCGCGATCAACGAGGCGATCCACATGGTAAACCGCGGCGGTCGCATCTGCCTCGCGGCCTTCCCGCACGATCCGGTGACCGTCGACGTCGCGAGTCTCGTGCGCAACAACGTCTACGCCTACGGCATCCGCGGCGAGGGCAAGAGCGCCACGCACCGCGCGATGGCCTTCATGGCGCAGAAACGCTTCGACGCCTCGCTGGTCCACACGCACACGTTCGCCCTCGACGATCTGCCGACGGCGTTGCGCTATGCCCGCGACCGGGTCGAGGACGCGATCAAGGTGGTGGTGCGGACCCGTGGCGCCGGCTCGGCACGGATCGCCGCGGAATGAGACCGGGGCACGCAACCAGGAAGCAGGCCATGCTGGCAAGTGACGACGTCCCGACCGCGACACGGTCCGCCGCCATGCAGGCTGTTGATGATTCATTCGCCCATTGGCCGGCCGGCCTGAAGCAGGAACTGGACGAAAACCGGTTCAACGGCATGGTCGGCAGCGTGCTGGTCTCGGAGACCGAGCGCGTCCGCGTCTGGCATCTGCGCCTGCCGCCCGGCAAGCGCTGCAACTTCCACCGCCACGTGCTCGATTACTTCTGGAGCGCGCACAATCCGGGTAATGCCCGCGGCTATTACGGCGACGGCCGCATCGTCGATGTGGTCCATCACGCCGGCGAGACCAAACACTTCACGTTCGGACCGGGCGAGTTCTTCGTCCACAGCGTCGAGAACATCGGCGACACGGAACTGCTGTTCACCACCGTCGAGTTCCTGCAGAGCGCCAACCTGCCGCTCGTCGTGCCCGACGGGGTGCGGCTGAAGGCCGGCTGAAGCATCGCGAGGCGAGAGGAAAAACGGAATGCCGCTGACCAGTGCCGCCACCGGCGTCTACGCGATCGCACCGACGCCGTTCCACCCGGACGGCCGGATCGACCACGCGTCGATCGACCGGATGGTCGACTTCTACCGCGATGCCGGCTGCGACGGCATAACCGTGCTCGGCATCATGGGCGAGGCGCCCAAGCTCGACGCCGCGGAGGCGCTGGACGTCGCCACGCGCGTGATCCGGCATGCGGGAAAGATGCAGATCATCGTCGGCGTGTCGGCGCCGGGCTTCGCGGCGATGCGCGGCCTGGCCCGCAGCGTGATGGACGCGGGAGCCGCCGGCGTGATGATCGCGCCGGTGCCCTCGCTGCGCACCGACGACCAGATCACCGGCTATTTCCGGCAGGCCGTCGAGGCGATCGGCGACGATCTGCCCTGGGTGCTGCAGGATTATCCGCTGACCCTCTCGGTGGTGATGACGCCCAAGGTCATCCGGACGATCGTCGGCGACAACCC
>CAZVMY010000227.1:0-5584 GCA_964628955.1 uncultured Methylocystis sp. | reverse complement strand
CCCTAGCGACGGATCAAGCGGCTGCGGCCGGGCGGCTCGCGTTGGCGTTGCGCGCCATGCGTCCCTCGCCCCATGCCTTCAAGGCGGCAATCACCGGGGCGAGCGAGCGTCCCTCTTGCGTCAGCGCGTAATCGACACGCGGCGGCACCTGCGAATGGACGGTTCGGGAGATCAGCCCCGCCTCCTCCAGTTCGCGGAGCTGCTTCGTCAGCATCCGCTGCGTGATCACTGTCAGCTCGCGCCGAAGCTGGTTGAACCGGCGCGGCCCGTCCTCGAGGTGGTACAGGATCACGCCTTTCCACTTCCCGTCGATCAGGTCGAGCGTGGCCGCCACCGGGCAGCCGGCGGCCTCGTCGTATCGCTTTCGCTTCAGCATGGCGGTATCCGCAAATCGGTATCTGCAAGTGTCCTACCGGCCAATTTTGTGCGTATTGCAGGTTTCCGCAACGGCTCCATCTCCCCGCCACGCGCCAGCCGTGCGCGCCAAGAGGGATCACCGCCATGAAAGCCGTCGCCTATCAGTGCTCGATGCCGATCGACCACCCGGACGCGCTCCAGGATGTGGAGCTGCCGAAGCCCGTGCCGGCCGGCCGCGACCTGCTGGTCGCCGTCCGCGCCGTCTCGGTCAACCCCGTCGATTACAAGGTCCGCCTGCGCGTCGCGCCGCCCGAGGGCGAGTGGAAGGTACTTGGCTGGGACGCAGCCGGCGTGGTCGAGGCGGCGGGGCCCGACTGCACCCTTTTCAAGGCGGGCGACGAGGTGTTCTATGCGGGCGCCCTGCAGCGTCAGGGGACGAATGCCGAGTTCCACCTGGTCGACGAGCGCATCGTCGGCAGCAAACCGAAGACGGTCGGCTTTGCGGAAGCGGCGGCCCTGCCTCTGACGAGCATCACGGCCTGGGAAATGCTGTTCGAGCGGCTCCAGGCGGTACGCGACGGCAGCGGCGACCGGAGCCTCCTGATCGTCGGCGGCGCCGGGGGCGTGGGTTCGATCCTCATCCAGCTCGCGCGCGGGCTGACACGGATGACGGTGATCGCCACGGCCTCACGCCCGGAGACGCAGGCCTGGTGCCGCGAGCTCGGCGCTCATCACGTGATCGACCACGCGCAGCCGATGGAGCCGCAGCTCGCGGCGCTGGGCGTCACGCAAGTCACCGACATCGCCGCGCTGACCGCGACCGACCGGCACTTCCCGGCGCTTGTCGCGATGCTGGCACCCCAGGGCCGGATCGCGGCAATCGACGACCCAGAGGCGATCGACGTCCGGCTGCTGAAGAGCAAGTCCGCTTCGTTCCATTGGGAGCTGATGTTCACGCGCTCGATGTTTGAGACGCCTGACATGATCGAGCAGCACCGCCTGCTGGACGAGGTGGCGCGGCTGGTCGATGCCGGCGTGCTGCGCAGCACCCTGGCGGAGACGCTCGGCCGCATCGACGCCGCGACGATCCGGGAAGGCCACCGCCGTCTGGAGACTGGCCACGCGCAGGGCAAGCTCGTGCTCCAAGGCTTTTGACCACCGCTCCAACCGAAAGGAAATGACCGATGACCACGCTCCATCTTGCCGTTAGCATCCGCGCCAAGGCCGGCCAGGGCGCCGCCCTGATCGAGGCGCTGAAGGGCCTCGTGCCCGTCTCGCTCGAGGACGACGGCTGCCTGCAATACGATCTCCATGTCGACCGCGAGGATCCCTCCCACTTCTTTTTCTACGAGGCGTGGCGGGACGAGGCCGCTTGGCATGCGCACAACGCGGCGCCGCATCTCGCCCGCTTTCAGGAAAAGGCGCCGATGCTGGTGGAACGCCTCGTCATCCATCAGCTTTCCCGCATATGACGCGGCCGCCTTCTCACGCGGCGGCGGGGAGCGCTAACGTCGGATTAACCTTGATGGCGTCTTAACTTGGCGTGGCAATTGCCCGGGCATGCGCGGGGGCGGCGCGCCGCGGCCGCGCCCAAGTTTGGGCGGATTCAACAGCGACACACCTGCTCCTTTCCAGAGTGGGCTGATCGCAACCGAGGACGCGGGGGGTTGGTCGCGGGCCTTTCCCCCGCTGCGGTCAACCGGAGGTTCTGATGTCCGACGTGACGAGTGACCTGTCCTACCTTTCCCTGTTCTTGCAGGCCCATTTCATCGTCAAGTTCGTGATGGTGGCGCTGCTTGTCGGCTCGGTCTGGACCTGGGCGATCATTCTCGACAAATGGCTGCTCTTCCGGCGGCTCGACAGCCAGATGAACGGCTTCGAGGAGACGTTCTGGTCCGGTCAGTCGCTCGAGGAACTCTACCGCAACCTGCAGAACCGGCCGAGCCACGCCATGGCAGCCATATTCGTGGCCGCCATGCGCGAATGGAAGCGCGCGTTCGAAGGCACGGGCCGTGGGTTCGCCTCGCTCCAGAGCCGCATCGACAAGGTGCTCGACGTCACGATCCAGCGCGAGACGGAGCGGCTGGAATCCGGGCTCCTCGTACTGGCGACCGTGGGCTCCGCCGCACCCTTCATCGGCCTGTTCGGCACGGTCTGGGGGATCATGACATCGTTCCGGTCGATCGCGGCCTCCAAGAACACCTCGCTCGCCGTCGTGGCGCCCGGGATCGCGGAAGCGCTCTTCGCAACCGCGATTGGCCTCGCGGCAGCCATCCCCGCCGTCATCGCGTACAACGTCTACCAGAAGCGCATGGCGAAGGCGCAGGGCCGGCTCGAAGGATTCGCCGACGAGTTCTCGGCTATTCTCTCGCGCCAGATCGACGAACGGATCGCCGCGTGACCCGGAGACCTGACCGATGGGCATGAGCACCGGCGCATCGGCGGACCGCGGACGGCGGCGGCGCGGCCGACGCCTGCAGCCGATCGCCGACATCAACATGACGCCGTTCATCGACGTCATGCTCGTCCTGCTGATCATCTTCATGGTGACGGCGCCCTTGCTTACGGCAGGGGTGCCGCTCGATCTGCCCAAGACGGCAGCCGGACAGATCAACATCGAGAAGAAGCCGCTCACCGTGTCCATCAAGGAACGCGGTGAGATTTTCGTGCAGGAGGATCAGGTCCAGCATGCCGACCTGGTTCAGCGGCTGCAGACCGTCGCGAAGGAAGGTTTCGACGAACGCATCTACGTGCGCGGAGCCAAGGACGTGAACTACGGGGCCGTGGCGCAGGTCATGGCGACCATCACCGCGGCGGGGTTCAAACGCGTGGCCCTCGTGACCGATCAGGAGAAGAAATAGCCTGATGCGCTTCAAGGCCTCCGAACCCGGACTGCCGGTCTCGATCGCAACGCATGCGGGGTTGTTCCTCGTCGGCGTGCTCACGTTCGGCCAGCCGTCGCAGTTTGAGGACGCACAGGAATCGATCGCGGTCGACGTGATATCGGAGAGCCAGCTTCGCGAGATCACGCGTGGCGAGCGGACCGCGAAGCAGGTCGTGCCGAACACGCCGCCGCGGGTCGACCGCATCGCCGAGAAGAAAGAAGAAAGCGATCCGGGCGAGGCGAAGGTCCAGGCCACGCCGCTGCCCGTGAAGCAGGAGGCGCAGGACGAGACCGCCCTCGTGGAGCGCCGGGAAACGACCGCCAGCACATCGCCCCCGCCGCTGCCGCCGCTGCGGCCAGTCATTCCGCCGAAGCCTGTCGAACCGGCCAAGGCCGCGAAGGCCGCCGCGACCGAGACCGAGGAAGCGGAGGAGGCTGAGGAGGCGATTCGCCAGGCGAAGCTGAAGAAGCTGGAGCAGCAGAAGGCCGAGGAACAGAAGCGGGACGACGAACAGCGGAAGCTCGAGGAAGCCCGGAAGGCCGAAGAGGCCCGGAGGCTGGAACTCGCCCGAAAGCTGGAAGAGCTGAAAAAGGCCGAGGAGGTCCGAAAGGTCGAGGAGGCGAAGAAGGCCGAACTCGCCGCCAAGAAGGCCGAGGCGGAGCGCAAGAAGCGCGAGCAGCAGCAGGCCGAGGCCCAGTCCAAGGCGACGCTCGACGCCGTACGGCAGCGGCTGGCACTGTCGAAGGAGACACCATCGAGCAGCGGTAACACCGGTGTTCAGATCACCCGCACGGCCTCGCTGGGAACCGCGACCGGCACCGGCCAGAAGCTTTCGCCTTCGGACAGGGATGCGCTTGCGAGCCTGATCGCGGACCAGATCCGGGCTTGCTGGAGCATTCCGCCCACCACCCGGCCGACTCAGCTCCCGCGCGTGCGCCTGACGCTCAACCCCGACGGCTCGCTGGGCGCCAGTCCCGCCCTCGTCAACACCAGCAACGAACCCGGCTTCCAGGCGCTCGCCGACAGCGGCATGCGCGCCATCCGGCAATGCGCACCGCTGCGCATCCCGGCTCGATACGCCGCCATGTACGACGACTGGCGGTCCAACATCGTACGACTTGATCCGGACAACTGATCGATGCCGCTTGCTCTCCTCCCGCCGCCGCCCGAGCATCCCACCCGCCGCCGTTTCGGCCGGTTGGCGCTCGGCGCCGTGGCCGCCTCGACCCTCGCCGATCCCCTGCGTGCCGAACTCGTGATCGATCTGCGCGGCGGCGGCAATTTCCAGCCCATGCCCATCGCCGTCACCGATTTCGTCGGCGATCCCCAGGGTGCTCAGGTCTCCTCGGTCATCACCAACAATCTGAAGCGCTGCGGCCTGTTCGCGCCCATCGACAAGGCGCGCTTCCCCGAGCAGATCGCCAATTTCGACGCCGTGCCGAATTTCGGGGCCTGGAAGACCACCGGCATTCAGGCCCTCGTCTCCGGTCGCGTGTCGCGCGACGCCGGAGGCAAGCTCAAGGCCGAGTTCCGGCTGTGGGAGGTGGCGACCGGCCAGCAGATCGTCGGGCAGCAGTATTTCACCGATCCCGCGAGCTGGCGCCGGGTGGCGCACATCATCTCCGACGCCGTGTTCAGCCAGATCACGGGCGAGAAGGGCTTCTTCGACACCCGCATCGTCTTCGTCGACGAGAGCGGTCCGAAGGAGAACCGGCGCAAGCGCCTCGCGATCATCGATCAGGACGGCGCCAACTACAAAGCTCTCTCCGGCGGCGAGGAACTCGTGGTGACGCCACGCTTCTCGCCCTCCTCGCAGGAGGTGGCCTACATGGGATTCACCGCCGGCGCGGAGCCGCGGGTCTACATTCTCGACGTGGCGGCGGGGCGTCGCGAGGCGGTCGGCAGCTTCCCCGGCATGAGCTTCAGCCCGCGCTTCTCGCCCGACGGCTGGCGTATCCTGATGTCGCTGCAGCAGGGCGGCAACGCGAACATCTACGCCATGGACCTGCGCACGAAATCGACCACGAGACTGACGACGACGACCGCCATCGACACCTCGCCGTCGTACTCGCCCGATGGAGCGCAGATCGCCTTCGAGAGCGACCGCGGCGGCGGCCAGCAGATCTACGTCATGGCAGCCAACGGCGCCGGCCAGCGCCGCATCTCGTTCGGCGACGGCCGCTATTCGACGCCGGTCTGGTCGCCGAAGGGCGACCTCATCGCGTTCACGCGCCAGAAGGCCGGCACCTTCGCGATCGGCGTGATGAAGCCCGACGGCACCGGCGAGCGGATCCTGACCGAGGGCTTCCACAACGAGGGTCCGACCTGGGCACCGAACGGCC
>CAZVMY010000226.1:0-5587 GCA_964628955.1 uncultured Methylocystis sp. | reverse complement strand
AGGCGCATCACGTCGTGGAAGCCGCGGTGAAGCGCGCCGTAGCGGAGCGCATAGGGCTGCGCGCGGCATTGGCGCAGGAGCCCGCCGTGACCGCGGCGCTCACACCTGCGGCGCTCGACGCCCTGTTCGATCCCGCCGGCTATCTCGGCTGCACGGACGGCTTGATCGACGCCGCGCTTCTGGCGCATGAGGCGGAGGACGATTTGAATCCACCTCGCCTTTCCCCCTCATCCTTCTAGGCTCGCTACGCTCGCACCGCAGGATGAGGACGGAGGCCGGCAAGAGAACCGACGGCCATGCCCATCCTCGACACCGCCACCGGCCCCTTCCACGTCGTCGTCGACGGGCCGGAGGGCGCGCCGGTCCTGATGCTGTCGAACTCGCTCTCGTCGAATCTCGCCATGTGGGACCCGCAGATCCCGGCGCTTGCGGGTCGCTTCCGCATCGTGCGCTACGATTCGCGCGGCCATGGCCGCAGCCCGGCGCCGCCTGGCCCGTATTCGATCGAGGCGCTGGGCCGCGATGCCCTCGCGATCATGGATGCGCTCGGGCTGGAGACGGTCGACTGGTGCGGGCTTTCAAAGGGCGGCATGGTCGGGCAATGGCTGCTCGTCAACGCGCCGCATCGCATCCGTCGCGCGGTTCTCGCCAACACGGCGGCGCTGATGCCGCCACCCGCGCTGTGGAACGGGCGCATCCGCAACGTCCGCGCCAACGGCATGGCCGCGATCGTCGAGGCGACGATCGAGCGCTGGTTCACGACGGGCTTCGTCGCCAGCGAGCCGGCAACGATCGCGCGCGTGAAGGCCATGATAGCGGCGACGCCGGCCGAGGGCTATGTCGGCTGCTGCGCCGCCATCCGCGACATGGACCAGCGCGACGCGATCACGACGATCGGCCGGCCGGTGCTGCTGATCTCCGGCCGGCACGATCCGGCCACCACGCCGGTGATGATGACGGTGCTGGAGCACCGCATCCCGGGCGCCCGCCGCGTCGATCTCGATGCCTCGCATCTGTCGAACGTCGAGCAGCCCGCGGCCTTCACCGCCGCGCTGATGGAGTTCCTGTCATGACCGATGACGCCCGCCGCCTCGTCGGCGACAAGAACCGCCGGCGCGTGCTGGGCGACGCCCATGTCGACCGGTCGCAGACGACGCGGACGGATTTCAACGCCGACTGGGTCGACTACATCACGCACACCGTCTGGGGCGACGTCTGGGCGAGGCCCGGCCTCGATTACCCGACGCGCTCCGTCATCGTGCTCTCGGTGACGGTAGCGCTCGGCCGCTGGGAGGAGTTCCGGCTGCACGTGAGGGGGGCTTTGAACAACGGCCTCACGCGCGACCAGATCAGGGAGATCCTGATCCAGTGCGCGGTCTACGCCGGGGTGCCGGCGGCCAATTCCGCGTTCAAGGAAGCGCAGTCGGTCTTCGCGGAGATCGATGCCGCCAACGAACCTGGACACGCCTGACCGATCAGCGCCGCGCGGCGGCGATCGCGGCGCCGATGAAGTCGATCAGCACGCCATTCGCCTCGACGGCCGCGGCCGCGTCTCCGGCGACGACGGCGCGCACCAGCGGCAGGTGGCGCTCCACCATCGGCAGAAGATCGACGAACGGATTGGCGAGCAGCCAGGCACGCCGCACGTGCATCTGCAGGGGACGCACCGCGCGCAGTGCCGCGACGTTGCCGCTCGCCGCCGCGATCGTGCGGTCGATGGCGCCATCGATGTTGGTGAAGGAAACGGTGTCGCCGACCGCGGCGCAGCGGCTGAAGTCAGAGCCGAGCTTCGCGAGAGCCTCACGCTGCTGCCGCGTCGCGTTCAGTGCGGCATCACGGACGATCAGCCCCTCGACAACGCGGCGGACTTCAAGCGCCTGGATCGCATCGTCGAAATCGATGCCCACGACACGCAGCAGATCGGGACCGGAGAGGCCGAGCAGCCCGTCGCGGACGAGCTGCTGGACGCCGGCGAGCAGCGGATCGCCGTCGATCCCGGTCGCTTCGGCGAGGCCGTCCAGACAGACGTCGGTTCCGGCCGTCAGGCGCCCGGTCAGAATCAGCGCCTCGAGCCGCGCCTGCGCGCGCTCGGACGGGGTCTCGTCCGGCAGCGCCGCCGGCAGAGAGATCAGGTCTGGGTAAGCGCCGGGTCGCATCGCTTCTTCTTGGCGGGAACGCTCGCGGCCGGTCGCCTTGACCATCCGTCACACCATCCCCTAGCGTTCCCAATGTTAAGCGCAAGACGTTGCGGTCCAGCCAAACCGTTAGCTCACACTTGCATCGTCTTTGACGGAGTTTGGTCATGAATGAATGGGCCGGCGTCTACCCGGCGGTGACGACGAAGTTCACCGCCGACGATCGGCTCGATGCGGCCGAAATGGAACGTTGTTTCCGGTTGCAGATCGAGGCCGGCGTCGACGGCCTGATCGTCTGCGGCTCGCTCGGTGAGGCATCCACTCTCGAGATGGACGAGAAGATCGAAATCCTGCGGATCGCGAAGCGTGTCGCGGAAGGCCGGCCGGTCCTGCTCACCGTCGTCGAAGGCTCGACGCGGCGCGCCTGCCGTCTCGCGGAGGACGGTGCCCGCGCCGGTGCCGACGGGCTGATGGTACTGCCCGGCGTGCCCTACAAGTCGTTGCCGTCGGAAACGATGACGCATTTCCGCGCCGTCGCGAAGGCCGGCGGCGTGCCCGTCATGGTCTACAACAACCCCGTCGCCTACGGCGTCGACCTCACGCCCGCGATGTTCGCCGAGATGGCCGACGAGCCGCTGTTCGTCGCCATCAAGGAAAGCTCGGATGACGTACGGCGCATCACGCTGTTGATCAACGCCTGCGGCGATCGCTATCGCCTGTTCTGCGGCGTCGACAACCTGGCGCTGGAAGCAGCGGCGATGGGCGCGGTCGGCTGGGTGGCGGGCCTCGTCTGCGCCTTCCCGGCCGAGACGGTCGCAGCCTGGAAACTGTGGCAGGCGGGCCGCACCGCCGAGGCGCTGGCGATCTACCGCTGGTTCGCGCCGCTGCTCGCGCTCGACGTGTCGCCGCAGCTCGTCCAGAACATCAAACTGGCCGAGGCGCTGGTGACCGGCAGCAACGACCGCTGCCGCATGCCGCGGCAGGCGCTCACCGGCAGTGACCGGGCGATGGTCGAGGACGTCGTCCGCAAGGCCCTGGTCCACCGCCCGGCGCTCGGCTGAACCGGCATGGTCGATCTCACCGCCGGTGAACGGGCGATCGCTGCAGGCGAGGCTGGCGAAGGCGCCGCGATGGCCATGCGCATCGTGGCCGAAGCCGCCCGCCTGCTCGGCGCGCCGCGCCTCATTCCCGTGGCCTCAGCCCATATCGACGGCGCGCTCTATCACGGTGACAGCGGCACGATCTTCGCCGAACAGCTCGTCGCCGGCGGCGCGCGCGTCACCGTCCCCGCGACGCTGAACGTGGGCGCGCTCGATCTCGCCTGCGGGACGCCGGTGCGCATGGACCCCGCGACGCGGGACATGGCGAAACGGCTGATGCTCGCCCACGAGGCCATGGGCTGCCTCCCCACCTGGACCTGCGCGCCCTATCAGGCCGGCCACCGGCCGGCGGCGGGCACCGACGTCGCCTGGGGCGAATCCAACGCCGTCGCCTTCTGCAACTCCGTGCTGGGGGCGCGCACGAACCGCTACGGCGATTTCCTCGACATCTGCTGCGCCATCACCGGGGTGGCACCCCTCTACGGGCTTCATCACCCGGAGAACCGGGCGGCGACGATGCTGATCGACGCGACGGGGCTGCCCGACGCGCTGAAGCGGTCCGATCTGCTCTGGCCGGTGCTGGGAAGCTGGTACGGCCGTGAGATCGGCACCGCGATCGGCGTGGTCGACGGCCTTCAAGGAACGGCGCGCGAGAACGACCTGAAAGCCTTCGGCGCAGCGGCTGCGTCGACCGGGGCCGTCGCGCTGTTCCACGTCGCCGGCGTGACTCCGGAGGCTCCTGACGTTGCGACCGTCTGCGGCGGCGTGCCACCCCGCGAGACGATCGTGCTCACCGGCGCCATGCTCGCCGAGGCGCATGCCGGGCTTTCGACGACCGCCAGCGAAACCATCGACGCGGTGGCGGTCGGCTCACCGCATCTGTCCGTCGACGAACTTCTCGAGATCGAGCGGCTGTTCGACGGACGGCGCTCGGCCGTGCCGTTTCACGCCTGCACCGGACGCCATGCGGTCGCGGCGCTCGAATCGGCCGGGCGCCGCCAGGCGATCGAACGGGCCGGCGTGCGCATCGTCGCCGACACCTGCGTCGTGGTGACGCCGATCCTCGACGGCGTGTCCGGCGTTCTGATGACCAACTCCGGCAAGTTCGCCCATTATGCGCCGGGCACGACCGGCTATGCCGTCCGCTACGGCTCACTGGCCGACTGCGTGGAAAGCGCGGTCGCCGGCCGCGTCATCCGCTCGGACGTGCTGTGGCAGTGAGAGCAGAACCGCTGATCGCGGGCGTGGCGACGGGCCGCCTGCTGCTCCTGTCGGCGCCACTGTCGTTCTGGGGCGGCGTCGATCCCCGCTCCGGTCGCATCATCGACGTTCGCCACCCCGAGCATGGACGGCGGATCAGCGGCACCGTGCTGGCCCTGCCGGGCACCATCGGCTCCTCCTCGTCGTCGGCCGTGATGCTGGAACTGATCCGGGCCGGACACGCGCCCGCAGCGCTGATCCTCGACATGCCGGACGCCATCCTGCTGCTCGGCTGCGTGGTCGCGCGGGAACTCGGCTGGACACCGCCGCCGGCCTTCCGTCTCGCATCGGCCGCACAGCGCCTGCTGCCGGCGGGCATGCTGGAGGTGGCCGGGGACGGCACCATCGACAGGCCGGCAGCGCAGGCGAAGGCATGAACGTTGCTACGTCATTCCCGAGCCCTCTGCATTCTGACGGATTTGTGGCGGTGCTCGATTGATAGGCATCAGCGCCGCTGCTAAGGGTTGGTGAGCGGTCATCGATCGGTCCCGGTGAGGGATCGCATCAACGAAACCGATCACCCACCCCGGAGTCCGGGCTCGGATCGCTGGCTTCAACCGGCGGCAGATCGGTTCGTGAACGGCCGGACATCCGGCAGGGCGGAGAGGGCATGGAAGTTCTGCTGCAGCAGATCATCAACGGCGTCACGCTCGGATCGATCTACGGCCTCATCGCCATCGGCTACACCATGGTGTTCGGCATCATCGGAATGGTGAACTTCGCGCACGGCGACGTGTTCATGATCGGCGCCTTCGTCTCGCTCATCATCTTCATGCTCGTGACGTCACTGGTCGGCTTCGGCGCCGGCGTGATCTTCCTGACGCTGGTGCTGTGCCTCATCGTCAGCATGGCGGTGACAGGGCTCTACAACTGGACGATCGAGCGTGTGGCGTACCGGCCGCTGCGCGGATCGTTCCGGCTGGCCCCGCTGATCTCGGCGATCGGCATGTCGATCCTGCTGATGAACTTCGTGCAGGTCGCGCAGGGTCCGCGCAACAAGCCGATCCCGCCGGTGATCGACGGCGGCATCCGCATCATGGAAGGCAGCAACGGCTTCGTCGTGCAGCTCGCCTACAAGGACCTGCTGATCAT
>CAZVMY010000225.1:0-5608 GCA_964628955.1 uncultured Methylocystis sp. | reverse complement strand
ATGCACAGAGAAGATGGCCTTGTCGGCGTCGGGAACCCGCTCGCGCACGTTGTGGAACATCGCGCCGTACTCGGCCGGCGTCGCGTAGCCGACGGTGTCGGGGAGGTTGATGGTGGTGGCGCCGGCCCTGATCGCCGTCTCGACGCAGCGACAGAGATAATCGATCGGCGTGCGCGTCGCATCCATCGCCGACCATTCGACGTCGTCGACCAGGTTGCGCGCGCGGGCCACCGTCGCCTGGATGATCGCGATCACCTCCTCTTCGCTCTTGCGCATCTGGTGCGCCAGATGGATCGGCGAGGTGGAGACGAACGTGTGGATGCGCGGACGTCTCGCCTTCCGGACCGCGTCGCCGGCGCGGTCGATGTCCTGGTTGATCGCCCGTGCGAGCCCGGCGACCACGGCGGATTTCACGCGAGCGCCGATCGCCGCGACGGCCTCGAAATCGCCGTCGGAAGCGATCGGGAAACCTGCCTCGATGATGTCGACGCCCATGGCGTCGAGCAGGTCGGCGACCTCGAGCTTCTCCTCGAAGGTCATCGTCGCGCCGGGCGATTGCTCGCCGTCGCGCAAGGTGGTGTCGAAAATGAAGACGCGATCGCGGGGCGATGCGGGCGTTACGGATGCGGCGTCGGTCATGATGATTTCCTGCGGCGGGAGGCGCCCGGCCGTCAGGTCTACGCTGATTTGCGGCGGGCTGTCAGGGTGGCTATGGCGACCCCTGAGAGCCCGGGCAGACCCGGACGGCCCTCAGGGGCGCATAAGCAGGACCAGACCGAGGAGCGCGAGCGCGCCGAACGAGAGCGCGGCCATGAGATAGGGCCGCGGGTCGGTGGCGATACGGGCACGGGCGCGGGGCACGGCAATCTCTCTCGAAAGCATCGACGAGCCAAGTGTAGGCAGAGCCGGCGCATGCTGGCAACCCTCGAAGGCTGGTTCGGTCAACCCTTCATTGACGCAGGCCCGGACCGTCGCGCCCGGACCGTCGCGTCCGGCCTGCGTTGGCGGTAGAACGTTCCTTGCGAGTCGCGGGAGAGCACGGCATGGGTCGAACGGCGTCGACGGAGTACGGACCGTCCGGGTGGAGGCCTGCCGGCCTCGCCGGCGCGCTGACTGTGATTCTTGCGGCCTGCAACCAGACGGCCCCTCCCCGCCAGGCGGCGCAGGCGCCGGCCAACCCGTCTTACGTGACGCCGGCCGGGTTCCGCCTGCCCGAAGGCGCGGGCTGTTCCGGCGAGATCGCGCGCTTCCGCGCCATCATGACGAACGACCTCGAGACCGGGCACGTCAACGCGGGCGTGCACGGGCGCGTCACGGCCGACATCGACCAGGCCGCAGCCCTGTGCGGCGGCGGGCAGGATGGCCCGGCCCGCGTGTCGCTGGCGGCGACCAAGCGGCGCTACGGCTATCCCGGCTGACGCGTCGACGGCAGCCGCCCCTCGAACCATGCGCGCAGAAACGCCAGCGTGAACCCGTGCATCGACGTGGCATCAAGGTCGCCGATGCTACGCACGATCACGACGTCGGCCAGTTCGGGCGTCGCTTCGGCAGCGGTGAAGGCGCGGATGCGGGTGGCGAGCGCCTCGGCGGGAAGAGGCGCGCGGGTAATCTTCATCAGCGCGAGTCGGGCGTCGTCCAGCACCATGAACCATCCGGGATCGAACGCGACGTCCTCCGGCCCGAGACCGGTTTCCTCCGCGAGTTCGCGCCGCACGCTGCCGGCGAGATCGACCGTCCCCTCCCGCACGTCGCCCGGATCGGGCGTCCCGGCCGGGAAATAGACCTTGCCGGCATTGGCGGTCGTTTCCGCCATTCGCCCCAGCACGAAGGCGCCGTCGGCCGACAGCAGCGCCGCCATGGCGAAGGCGTTGCGCTTCGTCCGGTCCGGAAAGCCCCAGTCGCGCCAGGCGAGGAAACTCGCGTAATCGACCTCGATGTGCCGGCTGTGCAGCACCCCGTCGGCGACGCGGTGGTCGTCGAGCAGCAGCACGCGGCCGTTCCACAGATGCGGATTGCGCCGGACGAGCGCGTCCCAATGCGCCGCGATCTCCGCCCGCCGGTCGCGCGCGAAGTCCCAGCCCGCAGGCTCGAACCGGGCGTCTACGGCGCGGAGCGCCGTGATCACGGCGCCGGAAGCTTCGGGAGGCATCACGTCAAACGTCGATCCAGCCTTCGCTGACGATGACCGCCGACCCGCCGATGGTGGCCTCGACGAGACGCCCGCCACTCACCTGCAGCGTCAGCACGATCTCGGACGGGCGACCCATCTCGTAGCCCTGCCGGATGATATGCTGGTGCTCGCCGTCCGCCGGACGGGTCAGCTCGACCAAAGCGCCAGCAAAGGTGGCCGCCGCAGAGCCGGTTGCCGGGTCTTCAGGAATACCGGAGGCCGGCGCGAACATGCGCGTGCGCCAGCGGTTCGGCCCGTCGGCCGTATATACGTACGGTGCGGCTTCGCTTGCAGCTCCGAACAATTCGTCGAACGCCGGACCAACGAGGGGCCGAGCCCGGGCAAGCGCAGCCAGCGAGCGAACCGGCACGTGAGTATAGCCCACCCCGTTCGAGAAGTGTGTCGTCTCGTGGCCGTCGAGGCCGATGTCATCGTCCGAGAGGCCAAGAACTGCAGCAATGTCGCTGATGCTACCCGTAACCCGTTGCGGCGACGGAAGCCGCGGCAACGCGAACACGCCGCGCGCCGCCTCGCCCTGGCGCTCCGTCACCGCGACCCGGACGAGGCCGATCGACTCCTCCAGCACGATGTCGATGCCGGCACCGCCGAGCATGTCGCCGGCGCGCAGCTTGGCGAGGATCACCGCGGTGCCGACGGTGGGATGGCCCGCGAACGGCAGTTCACTGCCAGGCGTGAAGATGCGGATCGCCGCGGTGTTGGCCGGATCGGCCGGCGGCATGACGAAGACCGTCTCCGAAAGGTTGAACTCACGGGCGATCCGCTGCATCGCCCCGGTATCGAGCCCCCTCGCATCATGCACCACCGCCAGCGGATTGCCCGAGAGCGGCCGGTCGGTGAACACGTCGAGCGTATGAAAATCGCGGCGCATGGTCGGCTCCTGACGACGGAGAGGCCATCGTGGCCACACCGCCGGATGACAATTCTACAGGGATCGTGCGTTGAAGGTCTGGCTGGGAGTCACGAACTCGTCCTGTGCGGCGACGGTCAGGATCTCGCGCGAGCCCGCGTCGCGGGTCCGGCGGAGCACGCCGTGGATCGAGGAGGCCGCCTTCGACAGCGCCTCGGCCGCGTCGCGGCTCTTGAGCCAGTGGACGAGGAAAAGCGCCGCGATCGCATCGCCGGCGCCGTTGACCGAAAGGTCGAGCCGCGGCGTCCGCACGATATGCAGGCCCGTTGTGTCCGACACGACGAGATCGACGGCATCCGCCGGCGTGCCGTCGAGCACCAGCGAGGTGACGACGACGACCTTGGGACCAAGGGCATGCACCGCGGCGAGCGCGGCCCGCAGCCGCGGCAGGGTCTCGCTCGTCCGTCCGGCCAGGAAATCGAGCTCGAACTGGTTCGGGGTGATGATGTCGGCCGCCGGAACTGCCTGGTCGCGCATGAACTCTGGGATGCCCGGCCGCACGAAGACGCCGCGGCCGACGTCGCCGATCACCGGATCACAGCAGTAGAGCGCAGCCGGATTGGCGGTCCGCACCTTCGAGACGGCGCCGAGGATCGCGTTGCCGATGTCCGCCGAACCCATATAGCCCGACAGCACGCCGTCACAGTCCGGCAGCACGCCGCGCGCGGCGATGCCTTCGACCAGTTCGTCCACCATGGGCCCGTCGAAGACCCGGCCCGTCCACTGGCCATAACCCGTGTGGTTCGAGAACTGCACGGTATGGATCGCCCAGACCTCGCAGCCGAGCCGCTGCATCGGAAACGTGGCGGACGCGTTGCCCACGTGCCCGTAGGCGACGTGCGACTGGATCGAGAGGATGTTCATCGGATGCCCCGGAGAGAGGCGCCTGTTTAGGCATCACCGCCCGGCTCGACAAATCGAAAGCACTGAAGCGATCGATCAACTGGCGGGGGGATGCTCCCGTGCACCGGCGATGTGGTCGACTTCGGAGAGAATGACCGGCCTCCAGCGCCGACCGTAGAACCGTTGCCGGACGCTGTAGTCCAGCCAGAAGGATTCGACGCCCGCGTCGCCGCGCTCGGCACGCACCTCGCGGATCCGCTGACGATGGGCGCGGACAAAACGGCCGTCGATCGCATTGCAGGCACCGATGTAGAGCGCATTCAGGCTGAGCGTCGTGTCCTCGTCGTAACCGCCCTTGCGGGTGGCGGCCTGCCGCAGCGTGGCGGGATCGAGATCGGCTCGCGCGGCGAGGGCATTCACGAGGATGTAGGCCGCGTTGAACGGCAGCCAGCTCATGAACAGACTGGCGGCGAAGGCGTCGTCGTCGGTCGCGCCCTCGGCATGGAGCGCCGCGACATGGCGCGAGCCTTCTCCGGCGAGTTCGTCTGCGAGGGCGATGGCCGCCCTGCGCCCGCCGTCGCTGGCCAGCATGACGTCGACGACGGCCTGGAGGATCGCGCCGGGAGGGGCCGTGGCGATGCCGGAAACGACGGCGGGGGGTGGCAGATCGGTCTTCTGCAGGATCGCGGTCAGCAGCATGAGCCGCGCCGCAACCGGGCCGACCATGCGAAAGTTCGCGTAGTCGTCGATCGCCTGCTGGAAGTGTCGCGCGGCCGTGTCCTTGAGTGCCCGGCCCAGGGCAGAACGATCGCCTTCCGCGCCGAAGGCGCCGAACGTGCCGAGATAATCGGTGCGGAAGCGCTCCAGCGGCGGAAAGGCGACGCCATAGGCTTTGGCGTCGGCAAGGGTCTGCCGCACGTCGGGGAAGGCCAGGCGAAGGCCGTGATCGGCAGGCAGTTGCGCGACCAACATCTCCAGATACGCGAGCAGCGGCGCTGGCGGCGGCGGTTCGATCGCGACCAGCGGCAGTCCGGCGCGTTCCGCCTCGGTCGGCGGCTCCGACTGAAAACAGCCGCTGTCGCGCCCGATCCGGATGAAGCGTGTCCCGTGCGGATAGCGCACCTCGAACCAAGCGTCGCCGCCGGCCTCGCTCGCACGCAACTGGGCTGCCCGGGAGAGCGACCAGTGGCCTTCCGCCTCGCGCGGACCGGCCGAGGCCAGCAGGCGGATCAGGGCGATCGCGGCCCACTCGGGGTCGTGGACCGTGTCAGGAAGGCCCGGGGGCCACGGATCAGGCTCGGGCCTCTCCACGACCGCTCTCCGCCACCACCTTCATGAACGCGTCCGCCACCTTGCGCGCGCGCTGCGGCGGAAAACCGTCGTTGAGCAGGCGCTCCTCGAGCGCGGCGCGGCCCGCTTCGAGCGCTGCGCCGAACTGCATGTCCGTCAGTTCCGCGCGGGCCTCGGCGAAGAGCGTCGCGGTGGCGCCCACGAGGGTTTGATCCGGCTTCGGCTCCTCGGCGCCGAACAGCCGGGACAGCAGCCCCTGAACCTTGACGCCGAGCGCACGGCCGATTTCCTTCACGCTGCCCTTCACGACCTCCATGAGCACCGCGCCGAAGAAGCCGCTCGCCAGCATCATGTAGAAGGTGCGCGCCGCTTCGGCC
>CAZVMY010000224.1:0-5625 GCA_964628955.1 uncultured Methylocystis sp. | reverse complement strand
CCCGCGTCGAGCACGACCTCCACTACATCGACAACTGGTCCCTGTTCTTCGACCTCGGGATCCTTCTCGCCACCGTTTTCTCCGCCCGATCCTACCGCAACGCCCGCTGAGAGGAGCCTGCCATGACCAGCTCGACCATGACCGACCCCATCGCCCTTCGTCCGGCCCGCGTCGAAGCCGCGCCCGGAACCATCTTCTCCGGCTGGAAACCCCAGCATGCAGAGCTGTGGGGCAACCACCCCGCGATGATCGAGCACGCGCTCCATCGCCATCCGCTGTTCTCGATGGCGGCCCTCGCCGAGCTGGTCGAGAACTACCCGCGCGAGCGCTACAGCCTGATCGAGATGGGGCCGCAGGGCAGCAGCCGCCGCAGCTGGCGCGAGGGCGACATCGGCGACCTCAGCGGTCGCGAGGTGCTGGAAGCCATCGCGCGCGGCCGTATCTGGATCAACCTGATGGGCGTGATGGCCGTCGATCCGCGCTACAGGGCGGTCATCCAGCAGATGTTCGACGAACTCGGGACGAACGTTCCGGGCTTCGGGAGCTTCGACCGGACCATGGGCATCCTGATCTCGTCGCCCAAGGCGCAGGTCTATTATCACTCCGATCTGGCCGGCCAGTCGCTCTGGCAGATCCATGGGCGCAAGCGGGTCTATCTCTATCCCGCCGCGGCCCCGTTCCTGCCGGCGAAGGAACTCGAGGACATCACGCTGTTCGGCCGCGAGGTCGACATGGCCTATCAGCCGTGGTTCGACGACCATGCGCTCGTGCATGATCTCGAGCCCGGGCAGATGCTCACCTGGCCGCTGAACGCACCGCACCGTGTCGAGAACCACGACTGCCTGAACGTCTCGATGACGGTCGAGTACTGGACCGATCCGATCCGCCGCTCGCTGATCACGAACATGGGCAACGCCGTGCTGCGGCACCGGTTCGGCATAAAGCCGAGGAGCCGGGCCACGAGCGGCCCCGGCTTCTGGACGAAGGCCGTCGTGCAGAAGGCCGTGAAGGCGACGGGCTGGGTCAAGCGCGAGCGCGCCGCCCGCCGCCCGATCGAGTTCGTGCTCGACAGGCAGGACCTCGGTCGGGTGCGCGAACTGCCGATGGCCGCGGAATGAGCGCGACCCTCGCCCTCGATGGCGCCGGCCGGGTCACGCCGGGGGCGCGGACGTCGCCCTGGTCGGTGACGGTGACGCGGATGCCGGCGGCGGCCGAGGCATGGCGGACGCCGCCGGGCCGTGGTGTCGCCACGCCGTTCCAGGGCGCAACGTGGCTCGACGCCTGGCGCGAGACGGTCGGTCAGGCGTCGGACGTGGAGCCCTTCCTGGTCGAGGCGGTCGATCGGGCCGGCGGAGCGCTCGCGATGGCGCTGCCGCTGGTTCGCCGCCGCGCGGGCGGCATGAGCCTCATCGAATGCCCCGATCGTGGCGTGACGGACTACAACGCGCCCGTGATCGGGCCGGCGGCTCCGACCGATCCGGCGGGCGCCCGCGCGCTCTGGGCCGCGTTGGTGGCGGCGCTGCCTGCGGCCGACCGGTTGCAGCTCACGAAGATGCCGGCGAGCATCGATGGCATCGGCAATCCGCTGGCGTCGTTGCCGGCGGCGCGACCCTCGCGCCTGTGCGGCAACGTCGTGACGATCGACGGACCCTACGAGGCCTATCTGGCGTCGCTCGAACGCGTGTTCCGCAAGGAACTGCGCCGCAGTCTCCGGGTCTTCGAGAAGAGTCCCGGTGCACGGTTCGAGCGCATCGCCGACACCGCGACTGGCCTTCGCGTTCTCGCGGGGCTGGAAGATCTCCAGCGTGACCGGATCCGCGAGAAGGGTCTCGACTACGTTCTCGACGCGCCGGAAAACGCGGCGCTCTATCGCAGGCTGATCACCTCCGGCCTCGATGATGGCCGCACGGTGCTGACCGCGCTGATGGCGGGCGACATAGTCGTGGCGGCGCTGCTCGGCATCGTGCGGCACGACACCTTCGCCATGGTCCGGCTGGGAGCCGCCGGCGGCGCATGGCGCGGTGTCTCGCCCGGACGGCTGGTGATCGAGCGCACCATGCACGCGCTGCATGCCGAAGGGTTCCGGCACTTCGACTTCACCATCGGTCAGTACGACTACAAGCGCCGGCTCGGCGTCGTGCCGCGCCCGCTGGTCGAGATCGACGTCGCCCTGTCGTGGCGCGGCGTGGCGCCTGTCCAGGCCGCGCGGGCCCGGGCCGCGTTGCGGCAGAGCCCTGTGCTTCGCGCGATCGCACGGCGTGTCGGCAGGAGGCCGGCCACACTGGAGGCCTGAAACCGATCATCGATCGGACCGCTCGGCCGCGGAACTATTTCGTTCCGCTGCCGTTCGGCCGAGGCGCGCGACGATGGCCTGATGCGGCGGGCCGCCACGTCGCCGACGCCCCGGAGTGGCGCGCGGCGGGGCTCGTGCCGTTGTCGCGGCCCACCCAAGAACGAAGACCGAACTCCGAACGCCTGCTCAGCGGAAGCCGGGGTCGCGGAAGCGCGCCACGAAGCGGCGATCGATCCAGCTTTTCAGACGCCAGACCCAGTCCCCTTCCACCACGATGCCGTTTCGCGTTCCCAGCGCGTGACGCGGGCCGGCCGAGATCAGATAGAGCGCCGTCCGCTGCGGCCGGAACGGGCGCGGCTCCCGGCCGGTCGCGACCCGGCGCAGGTTGTCGGCGAGCGTCTGTCCGGCCCGGACCGCGTAGACCCCCGATTTTGGCAGCGGTCGCGGCCGGAAGGCAGCCGTGTCGCCGGCAGCGAACACGCTCTCGCTCGCGCGCAGCGCGGCGTCGACCAGGATGAAGCCCCGTCCGTCGAGCGGCAGGCCGCTTTCGGCCAGCCATGGCTGCGCGCCCGCCTCGGTCGCCCAGAAGACGGCATCCGCGGCGAGCGTCGAGCCGTCGGTGAACAGCACGCCGCCGTCGGCCACGCTGGCGACTGTGGCCGGCGCCCGCAGGGCGATGCCGGCCTCGGCGAGGATCGCGGTAAAGCGCCGTCGCAGCCTGTCCGGGAATCCCGGCAGCGGCTCGGGATCACGCGAGATCAGCGTCATCGCGATCCGGTTCGCGGGCCGGCCGGCGTCGGCGAGGTCCGTCGACAGGCGATGCCGCATGGCGAGGATCAGTTCGACCCCGCCCGCCCCGGCGCCGACCATGGCGACATGGAGGTCACCGGCCTCCAGCACTCTCATATCCAGCACCCTGGCCCGCAGCGCTTCGAACCGGTTGCGGAAGCCGTCGATCGGCTTGACCGGGATCGCGTGGGCGGCGGCTCCCGCGATCGACAGGTCCGAAATCCCGCCGACGTCGATCGAGAGCAGGTCGTAGGGCACCCGCGTCCCGTCGGCGAGCCGCACGAGCTTGTCCGCAGGATCGAGGCCGTTCACCGTGCCGATCACCAGCCGCGCGCCGGCCCATCGGGCCAGGGTCTCCACGGCCACGTGCGCCTGATCGAAGCCGTAATGACCGGCGATCAGCCCAGGCAGCATGCCGGAGTAGGGCGTATGCCGCCCCTGTGTCACGAGCGTCAGCCGGACGCCGGGCTCCGGCCGCCGCCCGAAGGCCCGCAGCACCTCGAGATGCGCGTGCCCGGCGCCGAGCAGGACGAGCGAAACCGGGGACCTTCCACCCCGCCCCTTCATGTCTTCACGAACTCGTGGCATCGTCTTGGTCGATACCGGCCGGGCCGGCTATGAAGTGGGAGCGCTGCGCGATGGGTTGGGTCGTTCTGGGGATCATCGCGGCGATCGTCGTCTTCGGCGTCGTCACCTACAACGGCCTCGTCGCCATGCGGCAGCGGACGGGTCAGGCGTTCGCCGACATCGACGTGCAGCTCCGGCAGCGTCACGACCTCATCCCCAACCTGATCGAGACCGTGAAGGGGTATGCGACGCACGAGAAGACGACGCTGGATGCCGTGATCCAGGCGCGCAACTCGGCCGTCGGCGCCGGCACGGTGGGCGAGAAGATCGAGGCGGAGAAGGCGCTTCAGGGCGCGGTCGGCCGGCTGATGGCGCTGGCGGAAGCCTATCCGGACCTCAAGGCCAACACCAACTTCCTGCAGCTGCAGGACCAGCTCGCCGACATCGAAAACAAGCTCGCCGCGGCGCGGCGCTTCTTCAACAATGCCGTCGCCGAGTACAACGCCGGTATCCAGGCCTTCCCGGCCGTGCTCTTCGCCGGCTCTCTGGGCTTCCAGTCGCAGACCTTCTTCGATCTGGGTACCGAGACGCGGCAGCAGCTCGACGCGCCGCCGACGGTGAAGTTCGGCGCCTGATCCCGCGCGCCTTGCGCCATGCAGGTCTTCGGTCTCTACGGCCACATCCGGGCCAACCGCTGGCGTTCGGCGTTCCTGATCAGCGGATTGTTCCTGCTCGTCTATCTGGTGCTTTACGCGCTGCTGCTGGTGAAGGCGGCGCTGGCCGGCGGACCCAGCGTCTCGGTGCTGATGGCCCGCGCCGGACAGGAATTCGTGCGCTGGTGGCCGGCCGCGACCGCGGCCGCGCTGGTCTGGATCGTGATCGCCTTTCGCTGGAACCAGACGATCATCGACGCCGTGACCGGCGCCCGCACCATCGAGCGGGCGGAGAACCCGCGGCTGTGGAACCTGCTCGAAAACCTGTGCATCTCGCGGGGCTTGCGGATGCCGCAACTCAAGGTGATGGAGACCGAGGCGCTGAATGCCTACGCGAGCGGGATGACCGAGGCGCAATACGCCGTCACCGTCACGCAGGGGTTGCTCGACACCCTCACTGATGCCGAGCTCGAGGCGGTGCTCGCCCATGAACTGACCCACATCCGCAACGACGACGTGCGTCTCATGGTCGTGGCGATGATCGTCGCCGGGATCATCGCCTTCAGCGCCGAACTCGTCTTCCGCATGCTGGCGCGCGGCCCGCGGCTCAGGCTTGCTTCCGACTCGAGCGAGCGAAAGGGCAGCGCGGCCGCGGCCGCGATCGTGATCGCCGTCGTCCTGATCGGCGTCGCCTGGCTGCTGTCGGGGGTGCTGCGCTTCGCGCTCTCGCGCTCCCGGGAGTACCTCGCCGACGCCGGCGCGGTCGAACTGACCAAGAACCCGGACGCCATGATCTCCGCCCTGGTCAAGATCAGCGGCAGGGCCGAGATTTCGGGCGTTCCCTCCGGACTGATGGACATGTGCATCGAGAACGAGCGGTCGGGCATCGTCGACCTGTTCGCGACGCATCCGCCGATCGACCGCCGGATCGAGGCGCTGGTTCAGCAGGCCGGCGGCCAGATGCCGGTGTTCGTCGAGGAGCTTGCGCCCCCGGCTCCGTTTCCGGCCGTGGCCGCCCCGTCGCCGCAAGCAGCCTCGGCCGTGCCGACGGGATCGCTCGATTTCCGTCGCCGCGGCCCCTGGGCGCGCTGAAGGGGGCTTTGAGGCCGGCAACTCGACGGGCGCGATGCCTTCAGGCCGGCATCCCCTTCTCGGCGAGCCGCGCCAGATACGAAACCCCGACCGGAATCGCCGCGTCATTGAAGTCATAGGCGGGGTGATGAACGCCGGCCGTATCACCGTTGCCGAGGAAGATGTAGGCGCCCGGCCGCTCTTCCAGCATGTAGGAGAAATCCTCGGCGCCCATCAGCGGCAGGATCTTGC
>CAZVMY010000223.1:0-5630 GCA_964628955.1 uncultured Methylocystis sp. | reverse complement strand
CCGATCGAAGGCCGGCAGGGCGGCGACGACACCCTCGTCAGCATCGACACCTTCCGCCGCGCACCGGCGCTCGAGGATGCCCGGTCCAGGAAGCGGGCCTGACGATGACACCACGGGGGGCTGCCGGCGCGGGGCAAGGTCGCGGCCGCTCGGCGGGCGTCAGCTTCGTCCTCGGCGAGACGACGGTGTCGCGGCTCATCATCCGCCTGCTGTGGCAGCGCCCGGCGCGGCTGCTGGGCGGTCTGCTGTTCGCGGGGCTCGCCGGCGCCATCCTCGTCAACGCGCTGGCACTTCAGCCGCAGCCGCACCCGCGGCCGATCTTCACCGAGATCGAGCGCAGGCCAGCGGCGGCCCCCGTCGCCACGGCCGCCGCGCCGCCGCGTGCATCCGAGGCGCGCGGGACCGCCGAAGAGAACCTGATCCGCGACGTCAAGGCGGAACTCGCGCAGCGCGGCTTCTATGCCGGCCCGATGGACGCCTCGACGCCGGTGACGCTCGAACTCGCCGTCCGCGATTACGAAAGCGCGGCCGGACTGCCCCGCACGGGGCGGATCGGCGATGCGCTGCTGGCCCATCTGCTGACCTCGAACGTGCGGCAGAAGGACCCGATCCGTCAGTTGCTAAGGACGCAGCAGGCCGAGCAACCGCGCGGCACCGAGCTGGTTCTCGGCGTCCAGCGCGCCCTCAACAAGGCCGGCTACGGGCCGCTGAAGGAGGATGGGACGCTGGGGCCGGGCACGAAGGCGGCGCTGGAACGCTTCGAGCGCGACCGAAGATTGCCCGTCACCGGGGAACCGGCCGGGCGGACCCTGCAACAGCTCGCCGCCGCCAGCGGCATGCCACTCCGGCCATAGGAGAGGGATGTGCGGCTCAGATCGGACATCTGGGTCGCCGCCTACGTCCGGCGCTGCAACGGCGCCGGCGCCCATGCGGTCGTCGAGCGGCGGGGCGCCGCCGAGGCCGGCGCCATCTTCGTGAAGATCGACCGGCTCGACGGCACCGTGCTCCTGTTCGGGCCGGCGCCCCAGGCGCTGTTCGACGAGGACCGGCCCGACCGACGTTTCGTGCCGCTGCATGGCGAGGCGGCGATGCCCGCCGAAGCCGCCGACGCGCGGCTCGCCAAGGAAATCCGGTTCGATTCCGATCTCTGGATCGTCACCGTGGAGACCCGTGCGGAGGAACACTTTCTTGATCTCGCTGCACGGTAAAGTGAACCCACTGGCGCGGTCGTCGACCGGCGTTAGGAGCCTGTTAACCCTGTTCGAACGAAAACAACGCATCGCGGGCCGCCGGTCCGCGTGAGGAGCCGTGCCATGAGCAATGTGATCCTGTTCCCGCAACACCGCACCCGGCCTGCCGGCGCGCAACCGCGCGCACTCGGCGAGACCGCGGACATCCTGCTGTTTCTCGGCGTGCGCTACGAGCGCCACGAGGACCAGGGTCCGCGCCGCCCGGCACCCGCCGCCGGAACCCTGCGCGTGCGCAAATCGCGCCGTCAGGCCTGATGCCGCGGGCGCCGTCCGGCCCATCGACCCGGCCGCCATGCGGCGCGGGCGTCGGACCGGGCTGCCGGCATGTCCGTGCGCCGGGCCGCAGGGCGGCTGCGATCGCCGGCCGGCCGCTCGTGCTGCTCGCGACGCTGCTGCTTTCCGCCTGTTTCCAGCAGACCGGTGATTTCGGCCGCCGCGCCGACAACGTCTGGACCGGTTCGATCCTGCCGCGTGGTGGCGAGACCTTCGCCTGGTTCCGCGGCGAGCCCGTCTCGCCCTATCCGCTGACCGACGACGAGCTCGAACTGCGCGACCGCGCCTGGCGCTTCGTCATGCCGGCCCACGAGAAGTCGGCCTTCCAGAAGAAGCTGGCCGAGTTCTCCTATACCCGCGTGCTGCCGCAGGACGTATCGCTGGGCGACGACGTCTATCATGCCGGCCTGCTCACCGGCCCGTTCCGCTCGCCCTCGTCGCGCTATCTCCGCCTCGCCGAGGACGTCGAGGCCGACCACGCGCTCATCGGTCCGTTCACCGAGACCGCGCAGCGCGTCTGCGAGGCCGACCGCTGGCGCCGCGACAGCCTGCCCCATGTCCGGGATCTCCAGACCGAGGAGCGCGACGCGGCGCTCGCCCGCATCGTCGAGAACGAGCTCGTGACCGACTGGGTCTATCGCCGGCTGACCGAGCGGCTGAAGCAATACCGTTACGCGCTCGAGCACATGGTGATCGAGATGCCGCAGAAGGACGCCATCGTGGCCGAGCGCGCGCTGCTGCCCCTCGAACAGGTCAACGCCGCCGTGCAGGGCCTCGTCGGCTGCCGCGCGCTGGTGGGAGACCTGCCGCCCGTGGCCCGGCGCGCCGGGCCCGACGGCAAGTTCCGGCCGAAGAGCCCGCCGCCGGTCATCAAGGACGCCGAGCGCGACCTCCCGCCGAAGTAGCGCCCGCCTCACGTGCGACTGCGGGATTGACCGGCGCCAGACAATTGCGCCGCCGCCGTTGAGCGTTGCCTAACCGATCCGGCAGCTTGCGCTTCGGCCGGCAGGCGGCTGCGCCTATCCTCTCCGGGCGGGAGGAACGTCTCATGCTGCGTCTGGCCTTTGCACTGGTGATCGTGATCGGAGGGGTGGCTCCGGCACCGGCGGCGAGTTTCACCAAATCGTTGTCGGGTGACGGTCATGTCGTCATCAGCCTCGAAGGAAGGATCACGAAAGGCGATGCGCTGGCACTCGAAAGCGCGATCCGTGACGCCAATGCGGCTGGTCGGATGATCTCGGGACTGCGTCTGCACTCACCCGGCGGCGATGCCGACGAGGGCATTGCCCTCGCGAAGGTCGTCAGAGACTGGCGGCTCGCGACTGTGGTGGTGAACGGCACCTACTGCGCGTCCGCCTGCTTCGACGTTTTTGCCGCGGGTCGCGAGAAATACGTCAGCTTCGGCGCGCGCTTAGGTGTTCATGGCGCCTCCGACGGGCAAGGGCGGGAGACCACATCGGCGAAGGCTACCACTGTCGACGGCGCGCGCTTCGCACAGGATCTCGGCGTGCCGGCCGCGATCATCGGCAAGATGGTGGTCACGCCGGCGAGCCAGATGCTCTGGCTGACGCCGGACGACCTGCGCTCGATGGGCGTCGTCATGACGGGCCGGCCGGTCGACCGCGCCTCTGCGGACGACGGCTTTCCGACCCCGCCCACGACCCCGCGCGGCAGGCGCGCCGCCGCCGACCGGCCCTTCGGCGCCATGGGTTGGGAGGAACTGGTCGGCTTCGCGATCCGCCGGTCGAGCGAGCAGCACGGTGGTGCACCGCAGGTCGTGCGCGGCTGCGACCCGAAGCGCCAATGCAGCGCGATCCTGTTCAGCGACGACGACAAGGGCGACATGATGGTCCGGCGGACCGAGGACCGCAGGGGGCAGGTGGTCGAGCGCAGCCTGTGCCAGCTCAACGCGTTCGGCGACGTCAGGACCTGCTACGTCTGGGACTCGACCGAGGTCCGCACCGAGATGAAGAACGGCAACGGCGTCTGGACCGTCGCGGAATAACGCCCTCACTTTTCCAGTGGCTCCGGCCGGCATTCGGCCGCGGCGGCCAGCGCTTCCGCCCGGGCCATCGCGCCGGGCGTCGGTGCGAGCGCGCGGATGACGACCAGGCCGCGCGGTCGGGGGACGGTCAGGCGCAGTTCGCGGATCGCCTCGTCCTCGGCATCCTCGGCCTCGATCGCGATGCGCTGTTCGGCCGTGACGAGGCGCACGTCGATCGTGCCACGCACGGCGGCGCGGTCGGTCAGCGCGTAGAAGACGCGGCCGCCGGGCTCGACGAAGGTGAGCGAGAGCGGCGCGTCGCCCGTCTGGGCGGTCAGCCGCAGCGGCGCCTCGCCCAGGTCGAACCGGCATACGGCGGTGGCGACGGCGGGATCGCCGAACGGAAGGACGGCGGCGCCCGGACCGGCGCGCGGCAGCGGCCGGACCACGTTTGGCGGCAGGTCGGCGAGCCGGGACGGCGCGTCGCGAGTCGCCCCGAGGGGCAGCGCCAGCACCGAGACGAGATGCACGAAGAGGCCAATGCACAGCGTGGCGGTGGTCCACAGCAGCAGCGTCATGGCCGGCACTCCAGCCGCTCGATCGCGGGCAGCTTCGCAGATGCCAGCGCCTGCGGCGCCGAGGAGAGCGGCGTGTCGTAGAGCCGGAGCGCGAGCATGAAACGGCCGTCGCCACCCACCGGCAGCCAGTTGCCGGGCGCCGCCGTGGCGGAGACCATGACGTCGAGCCGGCGCGGCTCGCCGGTGAGCGCCTCGGCCGAGGTCAACCCGTAGCGGCCGACACGATTGTCGACCAGCCCGCCGTCCGGGCGATAGGCGGTCAGGGTCCAGACCGCCGCGGCGGGCACGTCTCCGCGCAGCCGGTAGCTGCACGCGAGGTCGAGCCTGCGGCCGGCCTCGTCGGTTTCCGCGAGGAACATCAGGCCTTCCGCCAGCGTCATGGGCACCTCGGCGCTCCGGGCGAGCGCGGCGCGCGAATAGGGCTCCGCGTCGGCCGCGCCCAGCCGGGGCCATGCCTGCCAGGCGCCGACGCTCAGCCGGCCGAAGCCGTGGCCGCCGTCGACCACGGTCCACGTGAACGCGAGGCCGCCGGCCAGTCCGGCCACGAGCGCGAGGACGAGGCGAAGCAGATTGCCGAGCGACACCGGCCGGGCCGGCTAGCGGAGCGCGGCGGCCGGCTGCGGTCCGCCCGGCCCGAGGGCCTCATCGGCGGCGGCATCCGCCCGGCGCTGCAATCCGGCCTGCCGCCGTTCGCCGGTCGTGCGGAAAAGGTCCTCGATGCCGGTGATCACCGCGTTCGAGCGGCGCGAGAGCACGGCCGGCCGCTCGCCGCGCAGCGCGTCGGCGTCGGCGCCCTTCGCCGGTCTGGCGCTCGCCACGGCGGCGGAGGCGGGCACTGCCTCCATCGGTACCACGCCGGGGATCGCCTTCAGTTCGATGCCGGCATGGGCATAGGTCATGATCTCGTGCCAGGTCATCGCCGGCAGCGTGCCGCCGGTCATGTTGTCGGTCGGCGAGGAATCGTCGTTGCCGTACCAGACCGACGCCACGTAATTGCCGGTGAAGCCGATATACCAGGCGTCCTTGTAGCCGTTGGTGGTGCCGGTCTTGCCGGCCGAGCGGATGCCGGGCAGGGCGGCGCGCCGGCCGGTCCCTTCCTCGTTCACCTTCGAGAGCAGGAGATTCATGTCCTGCGCCACCTTCTGCGGCACGACCTGCGGAGCGGGCTTCGCGTCGCGGTCGTGACGATAGACGAGCTCGCCCGGCGGGGTGCGGATCTCGATGGCGGCATGGGGCTCCGCCTTCCGCCCGCCGCCGGCGAGGGTGGCGTAGCCCGCCGCCATGTCGAGGGCCGTCACTTCGGCCGAGCCGATCGGCAGCGACGGCGTGTCCTTCAGATCGGTGTTGAGACCCATCGCCTTGGCGGTGGCCACGATCCGGTCGCGCCCGAGCCGCGCGGCGCGGGCCACGTGATCGGGAAACTCGTCCTGTCCGAGCCGGATCGACATCTGGACCGGGATCGTGTTGATCGACCGGGCGAAGGCGCCGACGATCGGCATCGAGCCGCCGTAGCTACGGTTGTAGTTCTGCGGGCACCAGTTGCCG
>CAZVMY010000222.1:0-5672 GCA_964628955.1 uncultured Methylocystis sp. | reverse complement strand
AGGTCGACCGTTCGGCTGCCTACGCCGCGCGCTATCTCGCCAAGAACGTGGTCGCCGCGAAGCTCGCCGACCGCTGCACGATCCAGCTCTCCTACGCGATCGGCGTGCCCGAGCCGCTGTCGATCTACATCAACCTGCACGAGACCGGGAAGGTCGAAGAGGCGCGGCTGGAGAAGGCGATCCGTGAGCTGATGCGGCTGACGCCGCGCGGCATCCGCGAGCATCTCCAGCTCAACAAGCCGATCTATGCCAAGACCTCCGCCTACGGTCATTTCGGCCGCAAGGCCGGTCGCGACGGCGGCTTCTCCTGGGAGCGTACGGACCTCGCCGATTCGCTCCGCAAGGCCGTCGCCTGACGCCCGACGGCATCGACGTGCCGCGAGGCCGCGGCGCGTTCTTCGGCCGGCGAAAGGGCAAGGCGCTCCGGCTGGAGCAGACCGCGGCGATCGCCGGTGTGCTGCCCCGGCTCCGGCTCGATCTCGACGCCGCACGCAAGGACCCGGCGAGCCTTTTTCCGCGGCGCCCCTCCGAACTCCAGCTCGAGATCGGCTTCGGCGGAGGCGAGCATCTCGTAACGCGCGCTATGCAGCGGCCCGATGCCGCGTTCATCGGCTGCGAGCCCTTCGTCAACGGCATGGCGAAGCTGCTGACTCGCGTCGATCGCGAGGGTCTCGGCAATATCCGCGTGCATGACGCGGATGCGGTCGATTGCCTCGCCGCTTTGCCCGACGCTTCCCTGTCGGCGATCCACCTGCTCTATCCCGACCCCTGGCCCAAGCGGCGCCATCACAAGCG
This sequence comes from uncultured Methylocystis sp., assembly GCA_964628955.1. GTDB lineage: Bacteria > Pseudomonadota > Alphaproteobacteria > Rhizobiales > Beijerinckiaceae > CAZVMY01. The sequence goes on along the minus strand of CAZVMY010000222.1, from coordinate 4,877 downwards.
ACGCTTCGTGTCGGACGAAACCGTCGCGGCCTTTGCGCGGCTGCTCCGTCCGGGTGGGACCTTCCGCTTCGCGAGCGATATCGACGATTACGTCGGCTGGACGCTGGTTCGTGTCCTGCGATCGGAGGCGTTCCGCTGGGCGCCAGAGAACCATCTCGACTGGACGCGACCCTGGGACGGCTGGCCGGGCACGCGCTACGAGGCGAAAGCGCTGCGGGAAGGTCGCGTCCCGACCTATCTGACCTTCGAGCGCCGCTGAAGGTCAGGCCACCTGGCGCTGCTTGGTGGATTCGCGGATGTGCAGGAAGCGGATGACGCGCTGCGAGGATTGCTTGGACAGCCCCTCGTAGTGCTTCTGCTTCTGGAAGACCATGCCCTCGTCGAGTTCCTGCCCGAGCATCATGGTGAGGAGCCCCTGTGCCGTCGACCAGGCGAGACCACGCGACCGGCACAGCACGAGCAGCAGGTCCTGATCGCTCTTCTGGAAGACGCCCTCGACGATATCGACGGAGACGTTCGAGAGCCGCGCCAGCAGCGCCACGGCGCCCTGTCTGTCGCCCCGCGCCGCTTGCTGGGCGAGGTGCGTCTCGAGTTCGGCCAGCGTCGCATGCCGGAGGTCGAGGGTCTCGGCGACGGCGGTCTTGATCTCGTCGTCGGCACCGGCGCTCCCGGGCCGCGCGGCGCCCTTGACGACGTCCTTCTGTGCGACCGCGAGAATCTGCGACACCTCGGCGGCCTTGGCGATCACGACGTCCTGGATCGTCTTGGCGGACTGGCGCGTGAACTGGGCCTGAAGCCGCTTCTTCGCCAGATCCTGCGCGATGGCGAGAATCGTGTCGCGGAACTTGGCCGGCACGTCATGGCGCCCGACCAGTTCGGACAGAAGCGCCGCATCGTCCGACGCGACCGAGAGAAGCTGCCCGAAGCCCGAGTCCGAGATGCTCGCCGTGAAATTGGCCGTCACCGTCCGCAGCACGTCGCCATCCCCGACTTCGACGAGGACGTCGGTCACGGCCGGACTGACCCGTTCGCGTCTGGCGATCGCGACCCGGTGCTCCGTCCCGCGCTCGCGGGCGACCGAGATCAGGTCGGCGTCGGTCAGAACCTTGGAGCGCGTGAGCACGGGCCTCGCGATCTCGATCAGCGTGTCGTGGGCCAATCGCCGGACGACGCCGTGCGGCGCGTTGTTCACGTCCGCGAGGCGCTCCGAGAGAGCGATCCGTGCCGCGTTCTCGATGTACTCGGCGATGCGCGCGATCACGACGTCGAACACCGCGACATGGGCGGCCGTCACCCGCTCGGCGCAATCGACGAACAGGTCGGTCACGGCGCGCATGATCTGAACGCGGCGCTCGGACGAGCCCGTCAGGAGCGCGCGATCGAGTTCGCTCATCAGTTCGGCGACATGCGACATCGTCGGTCCGGCCCAGCTCTCCACCCGTTCGGCGAGAGTGACCTGCCGACCCTGTAGAAATCCTTTCCGATTCGTTGAATCACATGCCCTTTTCGACGAGGGTTAATGGCGCGTAAGCGATCTTCCAACGAATTGAGGGACGTCCGCGACCGATCGGTACGGACGTCCTTGAGGAAGCTCAGGTCTTCATCCGCCCCGACACCACGTCCCAGTTCACGATCTCGTCGAGGACGGCCTTGACGTGATCGGTGCGGCGGTTCTGGAAGTCGAGATAGTACGCGTGCTCCCAGACGTCGATACCGAGCAGCGGCGTGCGCAGCTGCGTCAGCGGCGTGTCCCCTCCCGCCGTCCCGGCGAGAACGAGCTTGCCGTCGCGCTGCTCCGCGAGCCAGGCCCAGCCCGAGCCGAACACGCCTCCCGCCGCGGCGATCAGATCTGTCTTCATCTTTTCCATGCCGCCGAGATCACGGTCGATCCGTTCCAGCAGCTTTCCCGACGGCGCCTTCGCGCCGCCCGGCACGAACTGCGCCCAGTAGAGCTCGTGATTGAGGGCCTGGCCCGCCTGATTGAAGATGGCGCGGTCGTCGGCCACCAGCGCGCTCTGGGTCACGACCTGTTCGAGCGGCATGTCGGCGTAGCGGCGCTTGTCGGTCAGGCGGTTGAGCGCGGTGTAATAGCCTGCGTGATGCCGGCCGTAGTGAAGCTGCACGGTCTGCTGGCCGATGACCGGCTGCAGTGCCGTGTCGTCGAAGGGCAGCGGCGGCTGTCTGAACGGCCCGGCCGCCTGCGCCCTGACGATCGCCGGAGCGGCGAGCGCGGCCGCAGCCGGCAGTGCCGCGAGAAAGAAACGTCGTGTCAGCATGGTCCTCACCTGTGTCCAGTGAGCGAAAGCATCGACATCGCCGTCGGGTTCCTCCCGATTCGGTCATCGGCTCATCTGGCGGAGGTCAGCTTAGGCCAGCGCGGCGCCCGGGTCATCCCGCTGGGTGAGATCGGCACCCGCGTGAGCGGATCAGGCCGGCGTCGCGGGGCGCGCGGGCCGGACGCCGTTGACGGCCTCGCGCGCGTGCAGGAAGCGGAGAACCCTCTGCGCCGTCGCCGTCGACAGCTTGCGATAGCTGTCGTTGAGCTGGCCGATGATGCGCGGATCGGGCCGCGCGCCGAGCCGGAGGGTCGCGAGCGCCCTGACCGTGTCCCAGCCGAAGTTGATCGACCGGCAGGTGATCAGCAGCAGGTCGTGTTCGGGCGCGGAGAACACCTTCTCGGCGACCGACAGCGGAACCCGGGCGAGGTAGGACAGCGCGCAGATCGTTTCCTCGCGGTGGCCGCTCCGTGCGAACCGCGCGATTTCGGCCTCTGTCAGCTGGTTGTCCTCGACCATCTGATTGACGACGGCGAGCGCCACCGCGAAGGAGCGCGACGTCCGCGTCGTCTCCGCGGCGATGTCGCTCGCACTACGCTCGACGGCTTCGCTGATGCGATTGCTGTCGCGGGTCTGCGCAGCCGTCTCGAGGCGCTGCCGGGCTGCGTCCTTCGCCAGCGTGAAGAGCGTCGCCATGTGTTGCGGCGGCAGGTCCGATCGCCGCGTCAACGTCGCGTGTAGAAGTTCGTCGCGCCGCGACTTGTCGATCAGGGTCTCAATGCCGGTCTTCGAGAACCGCGCCGTCGGGTTGCCGGCGACGGCATTGATCACGATCCGGTCACCGTGCTCGACGAGAACGTCGGTGACGGGTTCGTTGAGGTTCTTCCGCTCGGAGATGGCGAGCATGTGATCACGCCCGTGCTTCAGGGCTGCCTGCACGAGCATGTCGTCCGACAGTCGGCTCGAGCCGATCAGCACCGCGCGGGCCACCGCGATCTCGTCGTTGGCGAGCCGCTCGATGACGCCGAGCGGCGCGTTGTCCAGCGGCGCGAGCCGCTCCGAGAGCTGTGCCCTGGCCCGGACCTCGATCGCGTCGGTCAGCCGCCCGATCACGGCATCGAAGACGGCGACGTGCTCCTCGCCGAAGCGCGGCGCCCCAGTCAGGAACAGGCTCGTCACCTTGTCGAGGATGTCGGCCCGCTCCCGGGCGTCGCGCGACCCCATGCGGGCTTCGAGATCGTCGATCAGCGACGGGATGGCCTGATGGGCTGAAGTCATGGTGCTCCACACAGCGTTGACCGCAGTCTAAAGCCAGACGATGACCAGTCTCTTACCGAGCACCCTGCCCGGCGACCGGCGTCTCAGGGTTGGGTCACCGCTGGAGACGCATCCCGCTCCCGGGCCAGGACTCGCCGCCGGGCGAGAACCTGCCGCAGCACCACGGGAGCGGCCAGAAGGATGCCCGCCGCGATGGCCGGCAGCGTCGCCAGGATCACCGGCAGCGCCGCGACCGCGAGCAGAACCCGCTCCCAGAGCGCGAGCGGCGCCAGCAGCCAGCCGGCGAAAGCCGCCGACAGCAGCGTGATGCTCGCCAGGCAAGACAGGGTCGCCGCCGCGAACTCCACGACCGTGAAGCCCGGGATCATGATCAGCATGGAAGGCGAGAAGACGAAGACAAACGGGACCAGAACCTTGCCGAGCGCGAGCCGGAACGCGGTGTTGCCGGTGCGGAACGGATCGGCCCCCGCCATGCTGGCGCCGGCATAGGCGGCGATCGCGACCGGCGGTGTGATGTCGGCGAGAACGCCGTAGTAGAACACGAAGAAATGCGCCACGAGCGGCGTCACGCCGAGCATGCCGAGCGCGGGCGCCGCGACCGTCACCATGATGATGTAGTTCGCCGTCGTCGGCACGCCGCAGCCCAGCAGGATGCACACGAGGCCGGTGAGCACGAGCGTGAAGAACAGCGTCGCGCTCTTGAGGTCGAAGGGCAGGAACGGCGCGAGCGCCAGTACGCCCTGCGCCCATTGGTCGGCGAGCGACGTGACGATCCACGAGATTTTGAACCCGACCCCGGTCAGCGTGACGACGCCGACGATGATGCCGACCGTCGCCGCCGCGGCCCCGACGCCGATCGCATATTTCGCGCCGAGGATGAAGGCATCGACCAGGGTCTGCAGGGCCTTCCGGCCGTCGGCGCCCGAAAGAACGCCATGGGCCATGACGGCGGCGGCAGCCAGCGTGAGGATTAGGTTGACGCCCGGCGTCCGCAGGAATCCGGTCGGTGCAGCCAGCCCGATCAGCAGCGCGAACGCGAGCGCGGATGCGGCGCGATGTCGCGCCAGCCCGACGAGCATACAGCCCGTGATGCCCCAGAACGCCGCCAGATACGGCGTGTAGCCGGTAAAGAGGACGAGGATCAGGGCGAAGAGCGGCGCGATCGTCGGCCAGTCGCGGCGGAACACCTCGCCGAGCTTCGGCGCCTCGGCGTCCGTCAGGCCGCGCATGCCGCTGCGCCGCGCCTCGAAATGCACCTGCATCAAGACACCGAAGAAGTGCATGAACGCGGGCACGATCGCGGCGATGACGATCGTCGCGTAG
>CAZVMY010000221.1:0-5673 GCA_964628955.1 uncultured Methylocystis sp. | reverse complement strand
GAAGGCCGGTGTTGAACCATTGCGGGCTGTTGGGCGCGACCATCTGGTTTGCCAGCATGAACCGCAGTTCGTCGCAGAACGCTGCGGCGTCCTCCTCGCGATCGAAGTAGCCGCCCTTCCAGCCCCAGTAGGTCCAGGTGCCTGCAAGCCGGTCGAACACCTGCTTCGACGACGTCTCGCCACCGGTGCGGCTCTCCTCCGGCAGTTTGGCCAGCGCCTTCTCGTCGGCGACCGAACGCCACAGGAAGGAGGGGACGTCGTTCTCCTCGACGCGCTTCAGCGCCGTGGGCACGCCGGCCTTGCGGAAATACTTCTGGGCCAGAACGTCGGACGCGACCTGCGACCACGACGCCGGCACCTCGACCCCGTCCAGCCGGAACACGACCGAGCCGTCCGGATTGCGGATTTCGCTCTTCAGCGACTGGAACGCCATGGCGGCATAGGGCGAGACGCCGGCGGTGGTGTAGCGACGATCGATCCGCATGGTCCTGTTCTTTCTCGACGGGCGTGGGCTGACGGCGGACCGGGTGTCCAGCGGGCGGCCTGGCGACGGATGTCTCCGGCGCGGGCTGAAAACCTAGAGGTCCTGACATCGAACCGTCAAGATATAGGGTCTGCGATACGCGCTTGCCGCTATATGTCGTGGTCTTCATGTGAAGATTGGGGACAGCGCGAGAAATTCCGCGCAAACCGCGGAAGACTCGGCGGAATCCTTCGCCGCCATATATCCGCCCGTTTCCGTTCCCCGCTTCACGCTTTGTTCACCATGCAACAATTCTCCCAAATCGACAGTTCCGGTAACTTTGCGTTGACGATTGCGCTTGGCGGAAGCGGCAAATCATGCTGCCGGCGGAAGCCGTTGAATATGAAGAGTGCAGCCGAGAATCGCACCGCTGCGACGCGACTCCGAATGTCACACCTTCCGGTGCGGACATCGCGCGCGCTCGAATCGCGGCGCCGCGTCAGCGGCTGTGACGTGGCAGGCCGCGCGGATTCATGGACAAGGCGCGCGGCAACCGGCATAAGCGCGGCCAGCAGGAGATGCGCCCCGCATGTCGCTCAAGTCGATGTTGCTCGAGACTTTCACGTGGTGGAACGGCCAGACGCTGGGTACCCGCGTCATGACGGCTCGTCATGGCGAGCGTGTCGGCAGCGACGAGTTCGGAAACGTCTACTATCGCTCGAAGGGCGGGAAGAAGGACCCCGCGCTCGGGCACGAGCGTCGCTGGGTGATCTTTGCGGGGGTGACGGAGGCGTCGACCGTCCCGCCGGACTGGGCCGGCTGGCTGCATCACACCGTCGACGTCGCACCATCCGAGGAGAGCTACACGCCGCGCGAGTGGCAGAAGCCGCACCAGCCGAACCTCACGGGCACTCCCGGCGCCTGGCGGCCATCCGGCTCCGTCGCCGGAGTGGGCCGACGTCAGGCGACGGGCGCCGACTACGAGGCCTGGACGCCCTGACGACGAAATCCCTGCCGGCAGACAGCCCGCCTTGCTGCCGGCGGATTTGAAGCCAAGATGACCCGACCAAACGAAGCAGCGAGTCGCGCCAGACCATGATCCGTTCGCCCGTTCGCGCCGCCCTGTCGCTCGCCGCCCTGTCGCTCGCCGCCCTGTCGCTCGCCGGCTCTCTGGCCCTGCCGGCGACGGCCGTGGCAGACAAGTACAGGAATCCGACCGCGATCTTCGCCGGTCTGGACAAGATCACCGGCCGGATCATCTCGTTCGAAGTTGCCGTGGACGAGACGGTGCAGTTCGGCGCCCTGCAGCTGACGCCCAAGGTCTGCTATTCCCGGCCGGCGACCGAGAGCCCCCAGACCACCTCCTTCGTCGAGGTCGACGAGATCACGCTGTCGAACGACTATCGACGCATCTTCAACGGCTGGATGTTCGCGGGCAGCCCCGGTCTCAGCGCCGTCGAGCATCCGGTCTACGATCTTTGGCTGACCGAATGCAAAGGTGCCGCGGAGAAGGACCTGATCAAGACCGCACCGGAGCAGATCGAGGTGTCGCTGCCCGAGCCCGCGATCAACCGGCCCGGCAAGCCGCAGGACGACAAGAAGACCGCGACGCGCGTTCCCAACCGCTCGACCACCGCCGGACCGATCCTCCCCGGGCAACCGCTGGAGCCGCTGGCTCCGCGTCAGGCACAGCGCCCCGCGCCCTCGCAGCGCTTTTTCCCGACGAACACGGGCGGGCTGCTCTTCGACCCCGCGTCGCGCAACAACTGACGCGGACCGCCCGGACGCCGAGGCTCGGCCCCGGATTGCTGGCTGGCTCCAGAAAGCAAGAAGGCGCCGATGCGGCGCCTTTTTCGTTTCCAGATGCAGCAGGACGACGCTTACTTGATCTTGCCTTCGCGGTATTCGACGTGCTTGCGCACGACCGGGTCGTACTTCTTCATGACCAGCTTCTCGGTCTTGGTACGGGCGTTCTTCTTCGTCACGTAGAAATGGCCGGTGTCGGCCGACGAGTTGAGCCTGATCTTGATCGTGGCGGCCTTGGCCATCGTGACAACTCCGAAACGGTGCGGCGACGTTCGGATCGGCGCAACCCGATCGCTTCGACGTGCAAAAAAACGAACGGCCGGATCAATCCCGGCCTGCAGCGTTTTCAAGTACCGCCAGCCGATGAAAAGTCAAGGTCGAGGCGGATCGGAGGGCAGAGGCGGGTCGGTCGCCGCACGCTCCGGGCGGGCGATCAGTCTCGATGCGACGAATAGAGCGAAAGCCGCCAGCATCAGCCCGAGAACCAAGGCAAAGCCCTGGGGCCCGATCATGTCCATGCCGGCCCCGACGGCCGGCGGTCCGACGATCAGCCCGGCCGAATAGAACATCACGAAGGCGGCGTTCGCGCTCGCGAGGTCGCTGCCGCTCACCCGGGCGCCCAGATGCGCGAGGCCGAGCGTGTAGAGCCCGCCGGTCACGCCGCCCCACAAACACAGGACGATCTGGAAGGCGACCGGTGCCGTGGTCGCGAGCGGGAACAGCGCGGTGCCGGCGGCGCCCAGGACGCTGATGACGAGAATGAGCACCCGCCGGTCGACGCGGTCCGACAGGAGCCCCAGCGGAATCTGGAACAGGACGTTGCCGATCGCGGCCAGCGTCACCAGCCGCGCCGCGCTCAGCTCGTCGAAGCCGGTCCGCAGGCCGAAGACGGGGAGAAGCGCGAAGCCGCCGGTCTCGATGGCGCCGAACAGCAGGGCAGCAAAGGTGGCCGTGGGCGCTGCGAGGATGAAATGGCCGACGCGGCTGCGGGCCTTCGGCCCGATGGCCGGGGTGGCGCCGCCCGCCATCGCGAGAGGCACCAGCGCGAGCGCGAAGAGCGCGGCGCCGGCGAGGTAGGGCGGGAGCCCGCCCGTTCCCGTCAGGGAGAGAAGCAGCGGACCGGCGGCGAAGCCGAGCGCGAGCACGGTGGCGTAGATGCCCATGACCAGACCGCGTCGTGCTGGCGGCGCGGCGGCATTGATCCAGAACTCCGACAGGACGAACAGCGTGCCGAGGGCGGCGCCGAGCACGAAGCGCAGCGGGAACCAGACCCAGAACGGCGAGACATGAAAGGCGATCGTGGCGGCGGCACCCGCGGCGATCGCGAGCACGATGAGGCTCCGCACGCCGATCAGGGCCGCGAGCCGCGGCACGAAGGGCACGACGACGAGATTGGAGACGCCACCCACCGCGACGTTCAGTCCCGCGGTCGTGCTTGCGATACCCATCCGTTCCATCTCGAGCGAAAGCAGCGGGATGAGCAGGCTCAGGGACAATCCAACGAGCGTGACGAGCGCGATCGCCGCGGCGATCGTTGAACGGGAGCCTGAGGCAGATCCGCCGTCCGAAGCCGCCGCCAAGACCGCGCTCTCAGGACAGCATGTCGCAGACGAAGCGGCCGCGTCGTTCGTAGTAGAACGGAACGGGCCGCATCGCGTCGTCGACGGCCAGTCTCGCGGCCAGTTCGTCGAGCACCACCTGGGTGATGGCCGGCAGATCGAGCCGGCGCGCGTCGCCGAGCGTCACCCAGACGAGTTCCACGAGTTCGGCGCCAGGCCCGATGTCCCGTGGCACCCGCGCTGCGATCCTGTCGGCCGGCGCGGTGAAGAAGCGGGTATCGAATCGTCTGGGACGACCCGGCGGCGTGATGGCGCGGGCCACGAGTCGGAGTTCGTCCAGCGAGGGCAGGACGCCGCTGCCCGAGTATTCCCGCCAGATGCCCTCGGGCGCCCGGACGTTCACGGCCCCGGCCGGGTGGCCGATGGCGATGCCCGTTTCCTCGAAGGTTTCACGCAGACTGGCCAGCGCGAGCGCCTTCAGCCGTGTTCCGGTCGGCCTCGTCGTGCGCAGCAGCAGGCGCCGCGTCGTCAGGGCGTCGAGCGCGCCGTGCGCGGGCATGCGTCGGTCCGAGGCGTCGACGCGCCCGCCCGGGAAGACGAACTTGCCCGGCATGAAGCGGAGCCCGGGATTGCGCCGGCCCATGAGCACCCGCGGCTCGGCCGCGCTGGAATCGACGAGGATCAGCGTCGCGGCATCGACCGGTCGCAGGGGTGGCGCACCGCGCGTCCGCGCCTCGGCGGTGAGCCTCGCGAGCGGATCGTCGGCCACCTCGCCGGCATCCGTCATCGTCCGGGTACGGGGCCGCGCGGTCCGGCGTCCTGCGGCATCGTCACGTCATGGATGTCGCCGCTCGGGTCGAAGCCGTGCATCCGCAGCGCCCATTGCAGGCCGACCACGGCTCCTTTCACCGGCTGCATCAGCAGCAGCGCCAGACCGAGCGTGAGCGTCGGCCATAGCGCGAAATGCAGCCACATCGGCCATTCCGGCACGGACTCCGCTGCCAGAACGGCACCCACGATCACGTGGCCCACGACGGTGATGACGACATAGGGCGGCAGATCGTCCGCACGGCTCCCGCTGAGGTCTTCACGACAGACGGTGCACACCGGCGCGACCTTCAGGAAGCGCGAGAACAGCCGGCCCTCGCCGCAGTTCGGGCAGCGGCAGGCGAGGCCGCGCAGGATCGATCGCGCGACGTCGCGGGGTTGTGGCTCCCGAAGCCACGGGTGGCCGGCGTGTTCATTTGCCATAGCGCTTGCGGCCGAGCGAGGCCGCCTTTCCCTCTTTGGCCCGGCGCGCGTCCGGGCTGGATGCCGAACGTCGCCGCAGGCCGCGTTTGCCCTTCGCAGCCTTGATATAGCGACCCTCGGACAGGATTTCGAACCTCAAGGCTCCGGCGACCGGCAGCGCTTCGACGAGACGCACCTCGACCCGATCGCCGAGCCTGAAGGCCTCTCCCGTCCGGGTGCCCACCAGCGCATGCGCGGCCTCGTCGTAGGCGTAGTAGTCGGCGCCGAGCGTCGAGGCCGGCACGAACCCGTCGGCGCCCGTGTCCGACAGCTTCACGAACAGCCCGGACCGCGTCACGCCGGCGATCCGGCCGTTGAAGGTCGCGCCGATCTGATCGGCGAGGAATCCCGCGATCAGCCGGTCGACGGTCTCGCGCTCCGCGGTCATCGCCCGTCGTTCGGCGGTCGAGATGCGCTGGGCGACATCGCGCAACTGGTCGAGCGTCACGTCGGGCAGGCCGTCGTCGCCGAGTTCCAGCGCCCTGATCAGGGCTCGGTGCACGATGAGGTCGGCGTAGCGGCGACCCGGCGCCGGGGGCCCGTCGAGGAGGCGGG
>CAZVMY010000220.1:0-5692 GCA_964628955.1 uncultured Methylocystis sp. | reverse complement strand
GGGCCGCGGGCGGCCTCTCGAACTGGATGTCTTCGCTGGCGCGTACCGCAATGTAATCCTTGCCGGCAGCCGTCCTGGCCGGGATGGATGAGAAGGCGGCAAGCCCATCGGGGTCGCGGTAATAAATTATCGGGCCGTTTCCGGCCGACGCAGCGCTGGCCGTGGCGACCAAGGCCCTGGCCCCAGGCAGCCAGTCCGGCACCGCGAGGTTAGAGCGACCCGCCAACACGCCCGCGACCCCGGCACCGGCAAGGGCGAGAATGAGCATCAAAGACCGAAATGCCAATTTCATAACGATCCTCCCGCCATGCGCTCGAGCTCGGCGTGTTTGGTCTGTTCCTCGACTTTCAACTTCAGCAGGTCGAGATGGACGGAGCGCAGCCGGCGTTCGGCTTCGAACACGATCGAAAGATCCGTCGAGCCGGCCTGGAAGCCGCTTCGTGCGGTCTCGACGGACTGGCGCGCCTGCGGCAATTGCCGAGTCTCAAGGATTCGGATGGCCTTGCGCGTCGCTTCAAGCCCGAACCAGGTCTCGGTGATCTCGCCGTCGAGGCGCAGGCGGGTAGCGTCGCCGCGCGCATGGGCTGCGCCGAGCCGGCTCGCTGCGGCGCGCTGCTCCGCGTCCTTGGCCGCAAATTGCAGGGGCAGCTTGAAGCCGACCAGAAACTCACCTGAATCACCGCCGCTTGGACGCTGCACATAACGGGCGCCGAGCGTCAGGTTGGGGTAGTAAATGAGATCCGTCAGCGCCTTCGCACCGGACGCCGCGCCGACCTCGCCAGTGCTTGCAGCCAACGCCGGATTCAGGGAGCGAGCCTTCGCCTGGACGGTCGCGAGCGTGACGCCGGGCTTGATGCGCCGGAAACCAACTGGCGTTGCCAGAATAGCAAGAGCAGGACGGCCAACGAGTGTGTTGAGGTGGGCAGCGGTCGCTTTGAGTTTACCCTGGCGCCGCACGATATCGACATCGGCGGTCGCAATCTCGATCCGCCCCCTGATGACGTCCTGCTGATCGACGGCAGTCGAACCGTAGCACGCTTCCAGCAGTTCCTGCAGCTCGGCAACCCTGCGCTTGAGTTGCAGAGACAGGCTGACCGCCTCGTTTGCCGCGTTATACTTCGCATGCACTGTCTTGACGTGAGCAATCAGATCGACGGCCGTGGCGCGCGCCTTGTGCGTCACGACATCTGCTTCGGCGCGTGCGATATCACGTTCCAGGCCTTGCTTGCCCCAGAGCTTGAATTCTTGCTCGATCGCGACGCGGCGCTGGCCGATGCCCTGTCGAGCATTGACGTCCCAAGCCTCGAACGTGACCGTCGGATCGGCGAGCGCACGAGCCGCGCCGACGGCATGGCGGGAGGCGTCCGCGTCGAAAGCCGCCGCGACAAGCTCAGGACTCAATCGCCTGGCGAGCGCGATGACGCTCTCCACCGTAGCGCCAGGCACCCCCTGCTCGGACGCGCTTGCCGGAGGCAACCACGGCAGGACCGTGGTTGCTCCGATCAGCGCGAGCCGGATGATCCGACCCGCGCGGTTCATGGCAGCGCCTTGAAGACCAGGCGGCTTTCGAGGGAGTCGGTCTCACCCTGGATTTTGGCGCCGAGCGACAGGCGCCAGCCGCCTTCCATGATGAGATTGATCTTGAAACGATAAACGCCAGGCTCCGTGCTCGGCATCGGCTCGATCGAGGTCTTCATCGTCTCCATGCCGTCGGGCTGCATGTCGAGCCGCGTCGCAAATATGACCGCGTCGGGCACGGGCTTGCCGTCCGACTTGCGGATCAGGCGTACGGCGACGATGCCCTCGCCCTTCTTCGTCTCCTTCTCGACGAGCTGAAAGTCGTAGTCCTTTATATCGGCATGAGCCGTGCCTGTGCCTAAGCTTAGGGCGAGCACACCCAGCGCCGCAGGGCGGGTGCACAAAAGCGTTTTGAACATGTCAGTTGATCTCCAGAATCCATGAGTCCGCGCCATCGCTGGACAGGCGGATCGCAATGCGAGCTGACGGCTGCATAGCCCGGAACGAGCCGCGCGGACTGCAGACTGTCAGCGGGTCATTGTCTCAGGAGCGGGGAGGTCGAGCGAGCGGGCTAGGCTGGAATTCCGGGCGGGCGAAGTCGTCGAGACCGACTAAAACGTGCGAGGCCTCATCGAAAACGATTGTGGTCGGCGCAGTTTCAGGAGCAACGAAAACGTTGGCGACGGCACAGTAGGCTGCGAAGGGGCAAGGCGCGCGCGCATCCATGTCGTCGCCCTCGTCCGTCGCGCCGCTGCTCTGCATCATCATCGCACAGTCGGAAGCACGCTGCATCGACATCGCTGCCGGAGTCCAGCCCGAAACGATTAGTCCTAAAATTATCGCGGTGCGCAGGGCAAACCGCAGAACATAGCGGACCGTCATCACCTTACCATGCTCGTCATGCCCGGCATCGACAATAGCATCGCCGCCGCGATCATGCGAACGTGATCCTCTCGCTTCGTTCAAGGCGATCATGAAATATCTCTAGGAGCGCCCGGTGGCGCGCCCCAACACGACCCATCAGGACCAAGCCCATGCTGGCCATCCTCGCCAACCGGACTTATCGCCACCTGTTCCTCGCTCAGATCATCGCGCTGGTCGGCACCGGCCTCGCCACGGTCGCGCTTGGACTTCTCGCCTATGACCTCGCCGGCGCGGATGCCGGCGTGGTGCTCGGCACGGCGCTCGCCATCAAGATGATCGCCTATGTCGGTGTCGCGCCGATCGCCTCGGCCTTCGCCGACCGCCTGCCGCGCGGGACGATGCTGGTCGGGCTCGATCTGTTGCGCGCGGCGGTGGCGCTCCCGCTGCCCTTCGTGACGGAGATCTGGCAGGTTTACGTGCTGATCTTCGTGCTGCAGTCAGCCTCGGCCGCCTTCACGCCGACCTTCCAGGCGACCATCCCGGATATCCTGCCCGACGAGAAGGATTATACACAGGCGCTGTCGCTCTCGCGGTTGGCCTATGATCTGGAGAGCCTGCTGAGCCCGGCGCTGGCGGCGCTGCTGCTGACCGTCATCAGCTTCCACACCCTTTTCGCCGGCACCGTCATCGGGTTCCTAGCCTCGGCGGCGCTGGTCGTCTCTGTCGCGTTGCCGAGCCCGAAGCGCGGCGAGCCGCGCGGCATCTACGACCGCACGACGCGGGGCCTGCGCATCTATCTGGCGACGCCGCGCCTGCGTGGGCTGCTGGCGCTGAGCCTCGCCGTCTCGGCGGCAGGCTCGATGGTCATCGTCAACACCGTGGTTCTGGTCCAGGCGACCTACGGTCTGACACAGCAGGCGACAGCGCTTGCTCTGGCCCTGTTCGGCGCGGGCTCGATGACGGCGGCCTTCGCGCTGCCGCGTCTTCTCGACCGTCTCGACGACCGCAGGCTGATGCTGTCGGCCGGCGCTGCGTTGCCGTTCCTGCTGATGCTGGGCACGCTCGTGCCGCGCTTCGCCGTCCTGCTGCCGCTTTGGTTTGCACTCGGCTTCGCATACAGCCTGACCCAGACACCGTCTGGCCGCTTGCTGCGGCGCTCGTCTCATGCGGAGGACAGGCCGGCTCTCTTCGCCGCCCAGTTCGCGCTTTCCCATGCCTGCTGGCTGATCACCTACCCGGCGGCGGGCTGGCTCGGCGCGAAGCTCGGTCTGCCCGCGACTTTCGTGGTCATGGCGGCCATCGCCGGGTTGGCGCTGACGATCGCCCTGCGCGTCTGGCCGGCAGGTGATCCGGATGAGATCGAGCACGAGCACGCTTCGCTTTCGCCCGATCATCCGCATCTGGCGGGCGCCGGCCGGCGGCATCGGCATGCCTTCGTGATCGACCGGGATCACCCCGCCTGGCTCTATCACGGCCGGGCAAGCTAGGCGTGGCCCCGCTATCGGAGATCGACCCGGTCGTCCGGCGTCTTATCGCGGGCGAGACGTTGTTTGCGGCCGGCGACGAGACACGCGGTTTCTTCGAGGTGCGTACGGGACGGGTCAGGCTCGTGCGCTTCAGCGCTGAGGGCCGCGAGACGGCGCTGTTCACGGCCGGGCCGGGCGAACGCTTCGCCGAGGCCTCGCTCTTCGCCGAGCGCTATCAGTGCGACGCGGTCGCCGTAACGGACGCCGTGGTCGCCTGCTATCCCAAGAACGCCTGTCTCGCCCGGCTGGATGCCGATGCCCCAGCGCGGCTCGATTTGGCGGCCGATCTCGCCCGGCAGGTGATGACGCTACGCGCGCGCCTGACGCTGCGTGACATCCGTTCGGCTCGCAAGCGGGTGCTGGCTTTCCTCGTCGCCGAAGCCGGAGACGACGGCTGCACGATCGTCCTCAACGGCCCGTTGCGGGACATCGCCAGCGCGATCGGCTTCTCGCCGGAGGCCTTCTATCGCACCCTCGCGCAGCTCGAGCGAGAGGGGGCGATCAGGCGGCCGGCAGGCCGCATCATTCTGATATGATCTCGATCATGTCGCCATCGCCTATTTCGAGGCAAGGTTGGCGTGAAGGAGAACCATCGATGAACCGCATATCGTTTCCAGCGGCATTGGTCCTGATCTTGGCCGTCGTAGCGCAGATCGGAATGGCTGCGGCGCAGACGCTTGGTCCCTATGCGGGCGAGCAGACCCGCACGATCAAGGCGCTCTCGGCCAAGGAGATCGACGATCTGGCACAGGGGCGAGGCATGGGCCTGGCGAAGGCAGTCGAACTGAACCGCTTTCCCGGGCCGTTGCACGGCCTCGAACTCGCTGAGCCGCTGAAGCTCTCGGGTGAACAGCGCGAGACGCTGAAAGCGATCATGGCGCGGATGAGCGCGGAGGCGAAGGCGCTGGGCGCGGAGCTTCTGGGCCTCGAACGGGAACTGGACGTAAGCTTCGCCGCACGTGCGATCGACGAGCCGCGCCTGAGGGCGCTGACGGAGCAGATTGGCGCCAGGCAAGGAGCCTTGAAGGCGGTCCATCTAACCGCCCATATCGAAACGGCCGCAGTGCTCTCATCAGAACAGATTGCACGTTATGACGAGTTGCGCGGCTATAGCGGCAATCGAATCACGCCGATGCCGGAGCCAGCACATGGCGGCCACGGTGCGCCCAAGAACTGACCTCTGATCGACCAAGCTCCGCGTCAATCGCTTGTAACGATGTCTTCCAAAGTGTCCACGAACCGGTCGATCTCGTTCTCGGAATTGTAATAGTGCGGCGAGACGCGCAGGACGGTTGGCAGGCTTCGGGCCCGTGCATCCAGAAGGGTGCTGCCGGGCTTGGAGACACTGACGTTGATCCTCTGTCTGGACAGCTCAGATCGGATTGTTTCCGAGGCCAAACCCATGATTGAGAAAGTCACGATGGCGGCGCGGTCGCGGCCAAGATCGTGGAGCGTCAGGCGAGGAAGGCGCTTGAGCGCATCCCGTAGATCGTCGGCCAGGTGGCGACAGCGAGACCTGATCGCCTCGAGCCCGACGCTGAAGGCGTAATCGACGGCGACGCCAAGGCCGAGCCTCGCGGCATGGTTTTTCTCCCACGTCTCGAAGCGACGCGCGTCCGGCCGCAGCGCATAGCGATCGGCCTCGACCCAGGGTGCGCCGTAATGGTCGATCATCGCCGGCTCTATCCGCTCCAGCAGCGCGCGGCGGACGTAAAGGAACCCGGTGCCACGTGGACCACGCAGGAACTTGCGACCGGTCGCCGCGAGAAGGTCGCAGCCGATCT
>CAZVMY010000219.1:0-5692 GCA_964628955.1 uncultured Methylocystis sp. | reverse complement strand
TCACGCTGAAGGCGATGGGCTTCCCGACCTCGATGTTCACCGTGCTGTTCGCGGTGGCGAGAACCGTCGGTTGGATCGCGCAGTGGAAGGAGATGATCGAGGACCCGAGCCAGAAGATCGGCCGGCCGCGTCAGCTCTACACGGGCCAGGCCCAGCGCGAGTACACGGCGCTCGCGCAGAGGCGCTGACGGTCATCATCGCGTGTTCCGGCCGCGGATGGTCGCCATCACGACCGCTGCGGCCGCTTCCGTCGGACGGAGACTGCCGACGCCCATTTCGCGGGCGAGGTCTTTGAAGGCTTCGAGCTGAATCTGGCGCTCCCGGCCGTCGTCGAGAAGCGGCAACAGAGCTGCGGCGAGACGATCTGGCCGGCACTCCTCTTGCATGAACTCGGGTACGGCGTTGCGGCCCACCACGAGATTGGGAAGGATCGCCGAGGGCAGGTTTACGAGCCGCCGCGCGATGAACGCCTCTGCAGCGCTTCCCATATAGGCGGCGACCGTCGGGACACCGGCAAGCGCCAGTTCCAGCGTCACCGTGCCGGACGCGGCGAGCGCTACCCGCGCCTCGCGGAAGGCTTGCCATTTGTCGGCCTCGCCGCGCACAATCTCCGGCCTGATCGGCCAGTCCTCCATGGCACGGCGGATGTCGGGCTCGACATGGGGCACAGCCGGCAGGACGAACCGCAGCCGCGGGTCCGCGGCCGCGAGACGGGCGACCGCGCCGCCGAATTGCGGCATCAGGTGCCGGATCTCCGAACGGCGGCTGCCCGGCAGCACCAGCACGGTTCTCCCGGACGAGCCAGACCCGACGGTGGCGTGCAGGAGCGCGGCCCGTTCGATCAGGGGATGACCGACATAGGTGCACGGCGGGCCGCCGAGGCGCGCGTGGGCAGCAGGCTCGAACGGCAGCAGGGCCATCAGGTGATCAAGCAACGGCCGCAATGCGCGGGCGCGACCCGGTCGCCACGCCCAGACCGTCGGCGACACATAGCCGACGATGGGAATGTCCGGACGGGCGGCGCGGACCTGCCGCGCGACCCGGTGGCAAAAGTCCGGGCTGTCGATGAGCACGAGGCCTGCCGGTGAAGCGGCCAGAGCATCGCGCGCTGTCTCGCGGATGCGACGCAGCAGCAACGGCAGCCGCCCGAGCACGGCCGAGACACCCATGACCGCGATATCGGCCATCGGAAACAGCGGCCGCAACCCTTCCGCCATCATCGCCGGACCGCCGACGCCACGAAACGAGACCCGGTCGCCCTCCGCCGCATGGAGTGCACGCATCAGTCCGGCGCCCAGCCGATCGCCGGACGGCTCGCCCGCGACCATGTAGATGACCGCGGACGGCGCCGCGGTCACTCGCCGTCCTTGCGGTCGCGCGGGACGCAGATCGAGCGGTCGCCGCCCGCCCGGATGAAATCGAGGATCTCATGGATGAGCGGATGGTCGGCGAACTCGGCCGCGACGTCGCCGACCCGCTCCTTCAAGGTGCCCTCGTCGGCGAAGAGCAGCCGATAGGCACGGCGCAGCTCGTGAATCTGCTCGCGGCTGAAGGCGCGACGCCGCAGCCCGACGATGTTGAGCCCCGCGAGATGCGCGCGATGGCCGAGCGCCATGCCGAAGGGGATCACGTCGTTCTCGACCCCGGCCAGGCCGCCGATGAACGCATGGGCGCCGACGCGCGCGAACTGGATGACGGCGGATCCTCCGCCGAAGATCGCGAAATCGCCAACGTGCACGTGACCGGCGATCATCACGTTGTTCGATAGGACCACGTTGTCGCCCAGCCTCGAGTCGTGTCCCACGTGCGAATTCGCAAGGAAGGCGCAACGGCTGCCGACGACGGTCTCCAGTCCGCCGGCAGCCGTGCCCGGGTTCATCGTCACACCCTCGCGCACGACGCAATCTGCTCCGATGGTCAGCGACGACGATTCACCGGCGAACTTGAGATCCTGCGGTTGGTGTCCGAGGGATGCGAACGGGAAGACACGGGTGCGCGCGCCGATCCGTGTCCGTCCCGCCACCGCCACATGGCTGACGAGCTCGACGCCGTCGGCCAGTTCGACCTCCGGGCCGATCGTGCAGAACGGCCCGATCCGAACGCCCGCGCCGACCGAGGCCGTGGGCGAGATGATCGCAGCCGGATGGATGAGTTCTTCATTCATTTCTATTCCATGACCAGCATCGCGCTGAGCTGGCACTCGGCCACGAGTTGTCCCGTGACTTTCGCCTCGCCGCGATACCACCACATGTTGGCGCGCTTCTTGAGCTTGCGCATATGATACTCGACCGTGTCGCCGGGAATAACCGGCTTGCGGAACTTCACGTTGTCGATGGTCATGAAATACACGACCTTCGGCTTGCCCATGCCCTCGTACGCCGTGACACAGAGCGCACCCGCCGTCTGGGCCATGCCCTCGATCATCAGCACGCCCGGCATGATCGGCCGATCGGGAAAATGCCCTGCGAACTGTGGCTCGTTCGCCGAGACGTTCTTGATCCCGATGCAGCTTTCGTCCTGGTCCATCTCGATGATGCGATCGACCATCAGGAACGGGTAGCGATGCGGCAGCAGACTGAGAATCCGGTTGATGTCCACCGATTGAAGCGTCCGCAGCGTTTGCTCAGCCATCGCATATCCCCCGCGGTTCCCTCTCCGGCTCCCGCCATTCGTCCATGATGCCGGAGCCCGGCCTGCCTCAGCCCCGATCCTCGTCCGATCCGGCGGACTTCGGCCGCAGACGCGCCAGGCGGCGCATCACCGTGATCTCGCGAAGCCATTCACGCATCGGCCGGGCGGGCGTGCCGCCAAACCGCGCCCCGGCAGGCACATCCTCGGCCACCCCGGACTGAGCCGCGACCTGCGCGCCGGCCCCGACCGTGAGATGGCCGGTCAGGCCGACCTGACCGCCGAGCACCACGAAATCGCCGAGCACGGCGCTGCCCGAGATGCCGACCTGCGAGACGATCACGCAATGACGGCCGATCGTCACGTTGTGTCCGATCTGCACGAGATTGTCGATTTTCGTGCCTTCGCCGATGATCGTGTCCCGATTGGCGCCACGGTCGATGCAGCTGTTTGCGCCGATCTCGACATCGTCCTGAATGATGACGCGACCGACCTGCGGCACCTTGCGATGCCCGGATGGACCCATGGCGAAGCCGAACCCGTCCTGGCCGATCCGCGCGCCCGGATGGACGATGACGCGATTGCCCAGATAGGCGTGACTGATCGAGACACCTGCGCCGATCGAGCCGTCGCGGCCGATCCGCACGCCCGGCGCGATCACCGCATTGGCGCCGATGATCGTTCCCGCGCCGATCTCGGCGCCGGCCGCGATCACGGCACCAGGATCCACGACGACGCCCTGCTCTAGCCGCGCTTCGGCATGCACCATCGCGCCGGCCGCGATGCCGCCCTGCCCTGCCATGACGGATTGCGGCCGAGCAGCCTGGGGATAGAGCGCGGTCATGACCGCGGCCAGCGCGCGATAGGGCGCAGCACAGCGCAGCACCAGGGTCGTCGGTGGCAGCACGCTGGCGAACCGCGGACCGGCGAAGCAGGCGCCGGCCTGCGTCGTCCGCGCAGCTGCGACGTAGAGGGGGTTGTCGAGATAGCTGATCGAGCGTGCGTCGGCAGTCTCGATCGGCGCGACGCCGTCGAACAGGCGGCTGCCGTCCGCGTGATCGGGAAGCTCGGCGCCACCGAGACGGACGGCCTCGGCCAGACTGATCGGCGCGGGGCGGCGAAAGAAGGAGGCCGAGATCGACATCAGCGACACACGCCCGCGCCCGCGGGCGCGACCGTTACCCGCATCAGAACCGGCCGCCGCCCGAGAAGCGGAAAGCCTGGGTGCGGTCGAAGCTGTCCCGGCTCAGGACGAAGGCATAATCGAACCGGATCGGCCCGAGCGGCGAGGCCCACAGCAGACCGACACCGACCGAACTGCGAATGGCGTCACGATCGCGCACGTTCACGCATTCCACCTGAAACTGGACACTGCCCGTGCAGACGCCGTTCACGAGACCGCTGATCGCGCCGTCGCCGTTCAGATCGAACTGGCGTGAGCCCTTGTATCCGAACAGCGTACCGGCATCGGCGAAGACGGCGCCACGCAACCCGGTCTCACGCGGCAGACCGAAGATCGGGAACTGGACCTCGGCGGTTGCCGCAAGATAGGTCGATCCTCCGAGTGGGTTGTTGCGGGGATCGATCGTCGTGTCGCGCGGTCCGAAGCCGCTCGGCGCGAAGCCGCGAACCAGCGACGGTCCCGAGGGGAAATGGTCGACCAGGCGAAGCCGGTCCTCGAACGTCGCGATGTGGCCGCCCTGAACCCGCACGAAGCCGATGATGTCGTCGAAGATCGGGTAGTAGTAACGGCCATCGCCGGTCACGCGGAAGAATCGCGAGTCGCCGCCGACACCGGCCACCTCGGGCTTGAGTTCGGCGAGAAAGCCGCTGGTCGGCTCCTTGTTGCTGTCGAGCGTGTTGTAGACGAGCGTCGCGCCGACGAGCGAGGTCAGCGTCTCACCGCGTGCTTCCTTGATCGCAATCGACGCCTCGCCGTTCGTGATGCAGTTGAAGTTATTGTCGATCGCGGGCGCGCCGGGTGTGCCGGGCGTAACGCCGGCGATCGGCACCGCGCAATCGTTGAACGGGTTCGAGGAGGTGTTCGGAACCCGGATCTCCTGCTGATACAGAGAGTAGCGCAGGCCGAGGGAGAACTGCTCGTCGAACGGCAGGCCGACCCGCAACGTTCCCCCGGTCGTCCGCGCGTCGTACCGCGCGAAGCTGCTCGTATCCGAGAAGCGCGAGTAGACGTCGAACCCGGCCGAGAGCCGCTGGTCGAGGAAATACGGCTCGGTGAACGAGAAGTCGACGCCCTGGGTACGCTGGCCGAAGCTGCCCGAGAGGCGGACGAACTGCCCGCGACCGAGAAAATTGGTTTCGCCTATCGAAATCTCGCCGAGCACGCCGTCGGCCGTCGAATAGCCGCCGCCGATCGAGAACTGACCGGTGGGCTGATCCTCGACGTCGACGTTGACGATCACCCGATCCGGGCTGGAGCCAGGCTCGTTGGTGATCCGCACGGTCTTGAAGAAGCCGAGGTTCTTGAGGCGGCGCTCGGCACGGTCGATCAGCGCCCGGTTGAAGGCGTCGCCTTCACCGAGGTCGAACTCGCGCCGGACCACGTAGTCCCGCGTGCGCGTGTTGCCGCGGATGTTGATGCGTTCGATGTAGACCCGCGGGCCTTCCTCGACGCTGTAGCCCAGATTGACGATGCGGTTCACCGGGTCGCGGTCGCCGCGCGGGCGCACTTGCGCGAAAGCATAGCCCCCGCGCGCGACTTCCGTCGTGAGCTGCTCGACCGACCTCTCGACCGCCTCGGCATTGTACACGTCGCCGCGCACTGTCTTGACCCGGCTGCGCAGCCGCTCGGCGTCGACCGCGGAGATGCGCGAGTCGAGCTGGACCTCGCCGACGCGGTACTGTTCGCCCTCATCGACCGAGATGGTGATGATGTAGCCCTTCTTGTTCTCATCGTACTCGACGTTCGATCCGACGACGCGGAAGTCCGCATACCCGTTCTTGAGATAGAACCGGCGGACGAGCTCCAGATCGGACGAGAGCCTGTCCGGATCGTAGATGTCGGTGGTCTTGAGGAAGCTCAGGAAGTTCGATTCGGTCGTCG